>CAIXZV010000213.1 GCA_903924005.1 uncultured Chloroflexota bacterium
CGCGGGCGGCACTCCCGAAGTAAGCGGCAGCAAAGCGGCGACGGCCATGCTGGGGCAATGGAGTCCATCCCCCCACCCCAGCGTCATGGAGCGCCTCGCAAAGCTGGCGCCGGACCAGCGCTCCGCGGCCACTGCCGATGACGGTCCCGTGCTGTGCGTGGCACCTGCGGGTTCGGGCAAGACCACAACGCTGGTTGCGCGTGTCGCGTGGCTGGTGGACCGCGGGGTTGACCCCCGGGCGATCACTGTGGTTGCGTTCAACAAGCGGGCGGCAGAGGAGCTGGTGGAGCGGCTGGACGCGGCGCTTGCTCCCTTGGGCAAAGAGCCAGGCGCCGTCCGCGTCCGCACGTTCCACGCCCTGGGGCGGGAGGTGCTGGCAGAAGCCGGGGTGGACGTGTCGGCGCTCATGGATCGTGACGCGGTGGTGCACGGGCTCTGGCCGGACATGCCGGCGGCGGACCGCGGGCGGCTGGACCTGGCGTTCAGCCGGTTGAAGCTGGACTTGCGGGTTGATCCGGCCCATGTCGAGGCCGACGCCGAGGCCGGGCCGGTGGCCCGCGCCTGGGTGGCCTTACGAGCGGGCGCTGCGCGAGGACGGCGCGCTCGACTTCGACGATCTCGTCCTGCGGGCGCTGCGCTTGCTGGAGGCGGACGGGGCGGTGCTGGCCCGATGGCGCGCCCGATGCGCGCAGCTGCTCGTGGACGAGGCGCAGGACCTCGACCGGACGCAGCTGGACCTTGCGCTGCTGCTGGCGGCGCCGGCAAACCGGGTGTTTCTGGTTGGTGATGACGATCAAACCGTCTACGGTTGGCGATTGGCAGACGTGCGGAGGGTGTTGGGTTTGGCGGCCGCCCTGCCCGGGTTGCGTCGGATCGACCTCGAGGTGAACTACCGCTGCCCGCCGCCCGTCGTGGCGCGCGCCGTGCGCCTTGTCGAGCACAACGAGGAACGCTTCGCCAAGCGGATCGTCGCCGGGCCGCGCAATGCCGGTCGGCTGGTGCTGGCGCCGGACGCGGCAGACGATGTGGTGCGCGTGGCGCGGGCGATGTGCACATGGCCGGACGATGGGAGCACGCGAGCCGTGCTGGCGCGGACCAACCGCGAACTGCTGGTGCCGGTCACCGTGGCCGTGGAGCACGGCTGGCGGTTCCGGGCGCCGGACCTCGTCCTGCCCATCGAGGACCCGCGGCTTGACGGCGTTCTGGAGAGAGGACGCGGGGGCGAGACGGGTCACCCGCTGGTCGCCCTCGGACGTCTGCGGGCACAACTCCGCGAGGAGGAGGCCGCCGCTCCCCCATCGGACCCGGACGAGGCCACACCCGGCGACCTCGCCACGGCGCTGCTGGGCTGGGCCGCGCCGTACCCGTCGCTCGACGCCCTGACGCAGGCCATCAACAACTGGCGCGCCCGCCTCAAGGCGCTGCGAGCCGATGACGCGCCCCTCACGCTGGCCACCGCGCACGGCACCAAGGGCCTCGAGTGGGACCATGTCGTGGTCCTCGCAGACGGGTTCCCCGGCCGGCGGTCAATCTCCGATGCCGCGGAGCCGGAGCGGGCGCTCGAGGAGGAGCGCCGCCTCGCGTACGTCGCCTGGACGCGCGCCCGCCGATCGCTCACCCTGCTCTACGACCCCGAGGCGCCATCACGGTTCCTCACGGAGGCGTTCAGCCCGGACGAGTTGACGCCGGCCAACGCCGATCCACCAGCCGCGTAGACTGCGCGCCATGGCGGCACGAGCACGACACGACAGCACGCAACCGCAGATCCAGCACGGCGCCGTGTACCTGCGCGCGCCGGAGCGGTCCGACATCCCGCTCTGGCTCACGTGGTTCAACGACTGGCGCACCGTCCGGACGCTGGCGCGCAAGGCGCCGATGGCCGGCTGGGCCGAAGAGGGCTGGTTCAACTCCATGCCCGAGTGGTGGGGCAAGAGCGACTACGTCTTCGCCGCCTGCCTCTTTGACGGCGACCGGAACATCGGCAACTGCGGCCTCCACGAGATCGATCTGCCAAACGGCAACGCGGCGCTCGGCATCGCCATCGGCAGCCCGGACGACCAGAACCACGGCTTCGGCACCGACATCGTCCGCGCGCTGCTCGAGTTTGGCTTTGGCCAGCTTCGGCTGGAGCGCATCGGGCTTGACGTCTACGCCGGCAACCCCGGCGCCCAGCGCGTCTACGAGAAGGCCGGGTTCACGGTTGAGGGCGTCCTACGCCATGCCGCGTTCCGCGAGGGCGCGTACCTGGACATTGTCCGGATGGCGATCCTCGCCGACGAGTGGCGGGCGGCGTCCAAGTGACCCGGCTCCCGACGCTCGGTGCCCGCGGCGAAGGCTGGGTGGCCATCCAGGGCGTCCTGTTTGTCCTTGAGGCGGCGGCCGGTCTGCTGGGCATCGGCGGGCCCATCGCTGACGGCGGCGTGCGCATCGGGCTAGCCCTGATCGGCGTCGTCGGGATCGTCGCCGGTGGCCTGCTGGCGGTACTTGGCGTGGTGACGCTCCGCGACTCGCTCACCGCGCTCCCCCACCCTCGCGACGGCGCCACGCTCGTCGAGACCGGCGTCTACCGCCTCGTCCGGCACCCGATCTACGGCGGCCTCGTCATCGGCGCGCTCGGCTGGGGCCTCGTGACGGCCTCGTTGGCGGCCATCGCCGGCGCAGCGGTCTTCCTGGTGTTCTTCAGGCTGAAGTCGGGTCTCGAGGAGGTCTGGCTTGGCGAGCGCTACCCGGACTACGCCGCGTACCGGACGCGCACGCGCCGGATGCTGCCGTTCCTCTACTGAGTCGTTGCGCCGTCCGGGCGTCGACGAGCCTCAGCCGCCCGACATCTCGCGCCGCGCAAGACCCTTGAGCAGCCGATCGATGGCGTCCAGGAGCGGCTCGGTCACCGTTGCCGGCAGCACGTCGCGGATCGAGTCCTTCGGACCGTAGGCAGCGCGGGCGCGCATGCCGATGCGGCGCAGCTCCACGATGGGCGCGTCGCGCAGCAGGTCCGGGAGCGGCTCAAAGTACGCCAGCCACCGCGTGGCGCCACGCTCGCGGGCAGCGGCCACCAGCTTGTCGGCGGCACGCGCCGCGGTCAGCGCAAGCTCGTCAAGCTCAGGGCGCTCATGGCGCGCCGGCCCGGATCCGGCACCGCCGGGGAGACTGTGCCCGTGGGTGCTCACTGGATGGGCGGCCGCGGACCGGGGATGGGCCCCGTCGGTCCGCCCGGAACGCCGGGGGCGGTCCGCACCAAGACCAGCGCCAGACGCTTGGCCTCCTCGCCGTCCACGGTGATCCGGAATGCGTAGTCGCCCGGCTGCGGGAAAACCACGTTCCACAGGTCGATGCTGAAGGTGACGATCGCCTCGCGCCCGTCTTCCGCCCCGTGCGCGGTCAGCGCGCCATCGGCGCCCGCCACCTGCACACCATCAGGATCCAGCAGGGCCATGCCGAACTGGTGCGGCGTGTGGACTTCGTCGGCCGCAAGCGCCAGCCCCACAACCAGCGCGATATGCGGGTGCTGGAGCGGGAAGGACGGCCCGCCAATGCGCGTCACGCCGCCGCCGATGACGGCGAACTTGTGGCCGGGGTTGGTCTCGGCCGCGTCGGCCAGGAAGGCGTACTCAATCTGGGGCATGCGTCAATCGTAGGACGGCGACGCGTCGCCCGCCCGCCAGCAACTGCGGCCCTGCCTGGCTACCGCTCCCCGGCTGACTTCGTGGCTTCAACGCGCTTGCGTGACGGGGCAATCACCGGCAGCGGCAGCGCCTCACGCGCACCGCCCACACCGGGGCGCCCAGCCTCGTCCGCAAAGGTGACGTGGCTCAGCGGGACCAGCGGCTCACCTCGGAGCACGCGCGCCAGGTACTCGCCGGTGGCAGACCCGGGTGTGGCCGCGACGGTCTCCGGTGTCCCCTCAGCAATCACCAGCCCGCCGCGCAGACCGCCCTCCGGCCCCAGATCCACAATCCAGTCCGCCGTTTTGATGACGTCGAGGTTGTGCTCAATGACCAGCACCGTGTTCCCGGTGTCCACCAGCCGGTGCAGCACGTGGAGCAGCTTCTCCACGTCCGCAAAGTGGAGACCCGTGGTGGGCTCGTCCAGCAGGTACAGCGTCTTGCCAGTGGCGCGGCGGGACAGCTCGGTGGCCAGCTTGACGCGCTGCGCCTCGCCGCCCGACAGCGTGGTGGCGGGCTGGCCAAGGTGCACGTAGCCCAACCCCACTTCAAAGAGCGTCTTGAGCTTGTTGTGCACGTTGGGGACGGCGGCGAAGAACTCCACGGCCTCCGCAACCGTCATCTCCAGCACATCCGAGATGGAGCGGCTGCGATAGTGGATCTCCAGGGCCTCACGGTTGTACCGCTTGCCCTTGCAGATCTCGCACGGGACGTACACGTCCGGCAGGAACTGCATCTCAATCTTGATGATGCCGTCGCCCTTGCAGGCCTCGCAGCGCCCGCCCTTGACGTTGAAGCTGAACCGCCCGGGCTGGTAGCCGCGGACACGGGCGTCCGCCGTGGCGGCGAACAGCTCCCGGATGGGCCCGAAGAGCCCCGTGTACGTTGCGGGGTTTGAGCGCGGGGTGCGGCCGATGGGGCTCTGGTCAATCTCGATGATCTTGTCGATGTGCTCAACGCCCTCAACCGCGTCGTGCTTGCCCACCGGCTCGCGTGAACCAGTGAGGTCCCGCGCAAGGGCCCGGTAGAGCACCTCGTCGATGAGCGTGGACTTGCCGGAGCCAGACACGCCGGTCACCGCGATAAACGTGCCCAGGGGAAACTTGACGTCCACCCCGCGCAGGTTGTGCTCACGGGCGCCGCGGACCACGAGCGACTTGCCGTTGCCTTTGCGCCGCGTCTCTGGCACCGCCACAAAGCGCTCGCCGCGCAGGAACGCGCCGGTGATGCTCCGCGGCTCCGCCAGCAGGACCTCCAGCGGGCCGTTGGCGATGATCTCGCCGCCGTGCTCTCCAGCGCCGGGGCCGATGTCCACCACCCAGTCCGCCGTGCGGATGGTCTCCTCGTCGTGCTCCACCACCAGCACGGTGTTGCCCAGATCCCGCAGCCGCGTGAGCGTGGCGATCAGCTTGGCGTTGTCGCGCTGGTGGAGGCCGATGGACGGCTCATCGAGGATGTACAGGACGCCCATGAGCGTTGTGCCAATCTGGGTTGCCAACCGGATCCGCTGCGCCTCGCCGCCGCTGAG
>CAIXZV010000214.1 GCA_903924005.1 uncultured Chloroflexota bacterium
AAGACGGAGTTGCCGGCCGCGGCCGATAAAGCGATCTGCAAGGTCAACGACGACGGCCGCCAGCGTCAGCCCAACAACGGCCACCACCACACCAGCGCCAAGCGCTGCCGCCACGGAGGCAGCTGGAGCCTGCGCCACGCCACCACCGGCCAGCAGGTAGACGACCGTGCGGACAACGCCACACACGCCAAACGTCGCCACAGTCACGGCCGCACGCAGCCCCAGGACCGGTCTTGCTCGATCAAGGCCCGTGCGCGCTAGCCACAGCAGCGCACCAATGGCGAGCTGGGCGCCAATGCCGGAGACAAGCACAGGCCCGACGGGATCCCCATCGTGGACCGCAGCGATCAGCAACACGCCAACCGCAAGCGGTGCAACCAGGAGCAAGCCCGGCAGCGTGATGCCATTGCGGCCACCAAGCACGCGGATGACGGGTCCGAGACCGGTGGCCTCGATCAACGTCCCAGCGCGCGTCATGGCCGTCCCCTCGCGTCCAGATAGAGCCGTGTCGCAAGCACGCGCGCGTTGCCGCCTGCCGCCTCATCAAGCCCAAGCGCCGCAAACGTCCGGTTGATGATGCGCTCCACCGCCCGGAGCGAGGAGCCTCGACGTGCGGCGATCTCCTGGTTGGTCATGCCGCCCGCAACTAGGCCCAGCACCTCGAGTTGGGTGACGCTGAGCCCCTTGAGGCCGTGTGGGCTGGTGAGGTCGTGGCGGAACGATAGACGAGGGTCCTGCCCAGCCAGCACGGCCTCAATGGCCGCCACGATGAACCCCGGCTCGTGCACCGCGGTCTTGCGCAGATAGGCGGACCCGGGCGGGAGTGTGGCCGCCCGGACGCTTGCAGCCTCGGGCGCAGCGAGGTTGGTGAGGAAGACGATGGCCACGCCCGGGCTCCGCCGGGCCAGCACGGACGCCACGTCAAAGCCCGATGGCCCTCGCCCGAGGTCGACGTCCATGACGATTGCGTCCGGATCGAAGATCGCGGCAACCTCCAGGGCGGCGGCCGCGGTGGCGGCAGAGGCAACGTCGAACCCGCCCCGCGCTATCTCGGCTGCGACGAGGGACCGCAGGAGGTCTTCGTCCTCAACCACGAGCACGCGCCGCAGCAGCTCAGGGTTCACGGCGCTCCTCTGATAGCCACCGGGTCCGGTGCGCTATGAGTGTGCCAGTGCGCCAGTCCAATGGGATGTTCCGAAATCAAGGACCGGCCGTCGTTCGACGCGTGACCATGTGTCCGCCGCAGCGACACTTCGTAGGGCTTCGCCTACGCCATTTCCAGTCCAGTCCTGCGCAGGCCCGGGCCATCTCGCCTGTCTTCCGGAGATCCTTGCTGGGTACGGTTGGGGACAACGGCGAGAGGGCGCGTGCCCGCCGGTGTGCGCATGTGCGCCGCCGGCTCTCCCTCCGGTTTCGGCCCCTTGGCGGGCTCCACCTTCTGGAGGTTATGGATGCGACGTCTCGGTATTGCCTTCTTTGCGGTGGCGCTCCTCGCAGGCGCTGGGTTTGGAGCCGCCGCGCCGGGCGCCGCCGCGTCGTCACCCGCCAATCCGACGTTCCTGTACGCGGTGAACGACGGCGTCGTCAACACGGTGTCCGCCTACACCGTCCGACATGACGGCAGCCTCCACGAGATTGCGGGGTCGCCATTCCTGACTGGTGGCGCTGGCGACGCGGCGCGCCCCGACGGGTATGCGTTCATCAGCGCGTCAACCGTGGCCGTTGTCCGTGTGGCAGACCGGCTGTACGTGGCCAACATGGGAAGCACGCCGGCGACGGTCTCTGCGTTTGCCATCAACACCCGTACCGGTGCGCTGCGCGCCCTGCGCGGCTCGCCGTACACCTTGGGCTTTAGCGATGAGTTCAGTCTCGCTGTCACCCCTGACAGGCACTTCGTCTTTGCCGCGCAGGTCAACGCGCACAACGTGGAGACGCTGCGAGTCAACCGCGATGGGTCCCTGGACACGGCCCACCGTGTGGACACCGGCGTAGGCATCATCACGGACGGCATCGCAGTCTCCGCTGACGGCAGGTGGCTGGCAATCGCCGGGCTGGTGGACATGACCGTCACGCCACAGGACTTCAAGATCCAGGTGTTCAAGGTCAGTGCCCGCACCGGGGCGCTCACCGAGGCAACCGGATCCCCGATGCCCACGATGGCCACCACCGTTGCGTTTGGGCCCAGCCACAACGGCCGGACGACGCTCTTCGCGGGCACCCTTGCGGGTGCCGTGGAGGACTATGCGGTCACCCCGACAACCATCACGAAGATCTCAAGCGTCACGGTCAACAGCGAGGTCTCCGGTCTGCAGGGCATCGCCGTCACACCTGACGGGTCGATGGTGTACGCCTCGGAGGCATGGACCTCGTCGCTGTACTCGTTCGCGGTGGACCGCCACGGCGTGCTCAGCCTTGCGGCCGGGCCAGTCGCGGTGGGCCCGACGCGGGTCCTGGAGGGCGTCACGTTGTCGCCCGACGGCAAGCGGCTCTACTTCTCCTTGGTTGGCGAGGACGCGGGCGCGGGTGCGCCGGGGTCCATCGGAGCGGTACGCCTGGGCAGCCACGGGTTGATGTCGGGCACCGTGCCCGGCCTGCCGATGGCTACAGGCCAGATCGGGTGGCTGCGCTCGATTGTCCTCGTCGAGGGCGAAGCCCGCTAGCCGCGAAACGCCTCCACAACCCGGGGAGCCGAGGCACCTCGTCGCGTGGGTGCTCTCGGCTCGCGGCGCCGAGGGCGCCGCTCAGGTGGGTGCCGGTGTCGGCGAGTCGGTGGGCGTCGGTGTCGGCGAGTCGGTTGGCGTCGGTGTCGGCGAGTCGGTGGGCGTCGGTGTCGGCGAGTCGGTGGGCGCGGCCGTTCCCGTTGGGCTGGGCGATGGCGTGGGCGGTGGCACCGTACCCAGCATGTTTGCGATGTCCTTCTGGATCTTCGCGACGATCGCTGGGGTCAGCCACTCGGGGTAGGTGGATGGGACGATGCGCAGCTGCTTCACGGTTGAGTGCGCCGCCCGGCTGAACAGGTCAACCAGGTTGGGCAGCGATCCGCGCGGCAGGTCCGTCCAACTAAACCCCTTGGCCGCGTCGATGAGGGCCGGCGCGTCGAGGATGGTCTGAGGGCCAATCTGGTCGCGGATGGCAAGCAGCA
>CAIXZV010000215.1 GCA_903924005.1 uncultured Chloroflexota bacterium
CTCAGCGCGGGTTGTTCGCGGGGCCAGGGTAGTTGGGGTCCGACACGAGGAGCCGATCCGCCTCAACCTCGACGACGATCAGGCTGTGGCCCGCGTCACGGGCGTCGGTGTCGATCGACATCAGCTGCGGCTGCCCAGTGGCCTTGATGGCGGCCCGGACCGCTTCGTAGTTTGCTCGCCCGTCGCCGATCCCCTGGAACTTCCACAGGTACCGGTACATCGGCCAGTCGCCGGTGGGACTCGCCTGGATGCTGGCAGCGAAGCGGTACGCGTTCGAGTCGTCTTGCCACAAGCCCGGGGTCCGGGGCGTCGCCTCGTTGTTGTCATACAGACCGTGGAGCGGCGGCGCGGCGGCCGCGAGATGCTGGTGCAGGTAGTACCAGATCGCGGTGAGATTCAAGCCCTCGCAGATGCCCTTGGGGCTGAGGTAGGACCCGTAGTTCCCAAACTGCCAGTCGTCGGTGCCGGGCCGGAAGCCTGAATCCACCGGCGCCGACGCGTCGGTCAGGTCGACCAGGCCACCGAACACGGGCGAGAAGTGCGTGGCGCCGACGGTCAGCGTGGTGGCATCCTGGGTGATGGGCATGAGCGGCGTGAGCATGCCCGACGCGTCGTCGTAGGAGAACGCCATAGCGGTCGCCCCGGCCGGGATCGTGGCGGGCAGCACCACCGTCACGGGTTGGTCGAATAGGGCGTCGCCAGCATCGATGAGGTAGAGCGGCGTGATCGGCGTGACAAAGCCGCCAAAGGTGCTGGCGGTAATCGACGCCTGCTTGACGACGAACATCGTGTCGGCCGCGAGCGTGCCGTCAATGACCTGGATCTGGAGGCCCCCCGCCACGATCGTCCCGCCGCCGGTCCCGATCGTCTGCGTCGCGAGGGCCGTCTCGGGCCCGACCGTCAGGTGGCCTGTGGCGGGCTTCGTCTGACGGATCGGCGGCAGGGATCCGGCAGGCCCATCCGTCGGTGTGCCTCCGACCGGGTTGGTGCTTTGGCCGGCAACCGGGGGCGTTGAAACAGACGGCGCCGCACCGGGCCGAAGGACGACAACGCCGGCGATGACCACGACCGCGACCGCGAAGACGGCGAGGAGAGCGGCCGCCGGGGAGCGCCCGCGGCGCCGGAGAGCGACCGCGCCGGGCATCACCGGGACGCCGTGCAGAACGGGCGCTCCCTGCTGCTGCGGCAGGGGGGCGTCCGTGCCCGCGGGAGCACCGGCGAGACCGACGACCTCCAACCCGCACGTGCCGCACCAGCGAGCCTGGGCGCCGACGGGTCCACCGCAGCGCGGGCATGCGCTCCAGGTCGACCGTCCGCATGACCGACAGAATCTGGCCGTCGGGGAGATCGGTTGACCGCAAACCGCACAGGTCTCGAGCATCGAAAGACCCCCTGGACGGTACGCCGCGACAGGTGTCGCGGCTCACGTGACAGGCTTGCAGTTGGCCCGGTGGTTCCTCAAGTGCCGGAGGACACCCGGCGGGAGCGGCAACGCCAACCCGCCCATCAGCAGCCACCCCGGTCATCCGGCAGGCGGCGGCCGGACGACCGTAACGATCTCCGGACGGTATCGGTCCACGATCCCGGCCTCGACGTACGTTGCGAGCGGGGTTCGTGATCGACGGCGGTCCGATCTACCGCCCGGGCGACATGCCAAAGGAAGGTACGTGATGGCGATCCGCAGATCCCAGCCCACCCTCGCGCGTCCGCGGCCGCGGTTGCGGCACCTGCCGGTGAGGCTTGCCCTTGCCGCCGCGGCCATTGCCTTGGTGGGTGTGGGGCTGCCGGTCCCCGTCTTGCACGCCGTCGCGGCCCCCGTCCACGCGGCGCCGGCGCCGGGCAAAGTGTCCAACCTTTCGCCGGCCCTGGGCGCGGACGGGACCTTCCACGGCGCCGCGGGCGTCGTGGGCACAGTCGATCCGAAGGCCTGGACCCTGGTGGCCAACCCCTCGACAGGGGAAGCGCCGCGGTTCGCCCCCGCCACGGCAGCCGCGACGATCGCCGGGCCGTGGTCAGCCATCGGCTCCAACGGCGCCGGCGATGGGGCGCTCAACGGCGCGGTCGAGGCCGTTGCTGTTTCCGGTACGGACCTGTACGTGGGCGGCAACATCACGAACGTCGGAGGCCAACTCGGCGCCAACTACATCGCGAAGTGGAACGGCTTCTCCTGGTCGGGTCTTGGTGCGCCCTACGCGATCGACGGCCAGGTCATGGCGATCGCAATCTCAGGTAGCACGCTCTACGCGGGCGGGACCTTTACCGACGCAGCGAACATCGCAACCGCCGACTACATCGCCAAGTGGGA
>CAIXZV010000216.1 GCA_903924005.1 uncultured Chloroflexota bacterium
GCCGCAGCTTGGCCAAATCGGATGGCGTGCGCTTCACTACCCAGAAACGATCCTGGCGCAGCACAAACCAATCCTGGTTGATCGGCGAGGAGAAGGCGGCCATGGCCGCGCCAGCCACGCCCAGCCAGACCAATGCCGGCCGCAGGCTGGACTGCGTGACGCGCACCGCGTACGCGCCGCTCTGGAGGGAGGTCACGGGCGCCTCGTAGACACCCGGTGCCACCTGGTTGAGCGCCACGAGCACCGGCGTGAGATCGGGGCCAACCAGCGCCACGGACGTTGAGTAGAAGTCGCGCGGCGAGCCGTCGCTGTTGACGCTCTCGACACGCAGGTACGTCCGCCCGCCGCGGTCCGCAAAGGACGCCTCGATGCCCCCGCTCTCTTCGCCCGGGAACGTCCACGAGACCATCTGGCTGAAGAACTTTGAGAACCCACTCCAGCCAATCCAGTTCTTTGCCCACTGCCCGGTCGCGTCCGACGTCCAGGCAACGGAGCGGCCAAGGCCGTACTGCCACTGGGCGAGGAGCGGATCACCCCGCGCCGTCAGCAGCACGGTCTGCGCGGCAGACTTGGCGGTGGTGCCGTCGTAGCCGAGCAGCTGCGGGAAGCCCTTGTCCGTGAGGTCGCGCAGGATGGGGGAGAGCGACGAGAGGATGGGGTAGAACGCCTCCTCCACGATCTGCTGGCCGGAGACCTGCTGTGTCTCCTTGAGGAAGATGTCGGGGATTGCGGCTGGGTTTGGCGCCGGGTAGAAGCGGCCGCCGCCCTGCTTGGCCAGTTGGGCGAGGAAGGGGTTGGCACCACCGCCCGCGCCAACCGTTGAGAGCGTGATCCCGGCTGCCTTCATGTCGGCGAGGATCTGGTCGTACTGGCCGGAGGTTGACCAGCCGTCCGTCAGCAGGATGATGTGGCGCCGGGTGGCAGTGGCCGTCTTGAGCGACTGGACGGCCTGGTCAAGCCCGGAGAAGATGTTGGTCTGGCCGTTGGCGGTGATGCCCGCGATGGTGCCCTGCAGGTCCGTGATCCCGCCCAGCGGCTCGGTCTTGACCACCCAGTGGGCGGCGGAGTCAAAGGCCACAACGCCAAGCTCGTCCTTAGCGGTCAGGGCGGAGGCTGCGCGCAGGATCGCCTCCTTGCCGATGTCCACCTTCTTGACCCCGGCGATGCCCGCGCCGCCGCCCATGCCGCCGTTGAAGTTGTTGCAGTGGCAGGCGTCCATGGAGCCAGACTTGTCGATGACCACCACCAGCGCGACGTCGGGCTGCTTCTGCCGGTCCCGAACGCCCATGTCGACAGGCAGCGTCTCCTCGAGCGGCGTGTTGGCGTAGCCACCGGCGCCATAGCTCTCCGGACCGCCGATGACAACGAGGCCGCGACCGAGGTCGCGCACGTAGACCTGGAGGCTTGCGAGCGCCGCGTCGGTCAGGCGCAGACGCGGGACGTTGACCATGACGATGCTGTCGTAGTCCGTGAGGGCGGCGAGGTCCGTCGGCAGCGCCTCGGGGATGACGCTCTCGACGTTCTGGCGCTCTAGTCGCAGCGCGGCCACCAGTTGCTCGGCCACGGCAGGATTGCCTTGGACCACGAGGATCTTGGGTTCGCCCTTCACGATGGTGCTGGCGTCGGCCCGGTTGTTCTGGCTGAACGTGTCACGCGCCGCGTCCACCACCACACGGAAGCGCAGGAACCCTGCGTCTTTGGGCTTGAAGGTGAACGTGACGCGGTTGGGGCCCGCCTCCAGCTGCACGGGCAGGGTTGACGCCAGATCACCGTTGACAAACAGGCGCAGCGTCGCCGGCTGGGCCACCGTGGAGGTGATGTCGGCTTCGAGCGTCACGCTCTCGCCCAGGCGCGCCGTGGACGGCGTGGACAGGCGCTCTACCAGGACTTCGTCGCGACCGTTGAGGCCCGTGAGGACGGTTTCCACCTGGATGCCGCGAGCGGCGGCCAGCGACGCCTCAGCCTGGCCCGAGCCTGTGGTGTCGTTGCCGTCCGAGAGCAGCACGATCCGCTTCTGGGAGCCGTCTGGGAAGAGCGCCGCCGCTAGCCGCAGGGCGGCCCCGAGATCCGTGGCCGATTTGACGGGCGTGGAGTCAAGGCGCTCAACATCGGCCAGCTGTGACGGCAGCCGCTCCACAAGCGCGTCACCGCCAAAGGCCACGATGCCCGCCGCGTCGTCCTGCGGGCGTGCCTTGAGCGAGTCCCGGATGTAGGCCAGCGCTTCTTCGCGGCCCGCGGTGCCCACGGAGTCCGACATGTCCACGGCAAACACCACCGCAAGCCGGTCTACCGGC
>CAIXZV010000217.1 GCA_903924005.1 uncultured Chloroflexota bacterium
CACCTGCTGTTCTCATCCGCCCAGCACGGCTGGCTGAGGACGATCCAGCAGCGCCGACCCGAATTCGAAGTGCAGGCCCTGCTTGGACTGTTCCCGCAGGACCCCATCGACTTCAGCGACGCGGCCTTCCACACGTTCAACCCGCGCATCACGCGGTGCTGGACCGACGAGCTTGCCGTGCAGCTGGCCCGAGGTGTGAGGCTCAACCCTTACACCGTCAACGAGCCCGAGGCCATCGCGGAACTGGTCGCGATCGGCATCACGGGTCTCATCACCGACTTCCCGCAGCGAGTAGGACGACGATGACCTCCCCCACCACCCTGGCGCCGCTCCGCATCCTCATCGTCAACTGCTATCCGGCCGCCAGCCGCGAGAACTTTGACCGACAGAACGTGGGGCATCCGCACGACCTGTTCAAGGCGTTCCTGCGCGCGGAGGCGCCCAACGCCACCACTGAGATCGTCTACGTTGCGGACCCTGACTTCGCGCTGCCGGCCGGCACAACGATCAAGGACTTTGACGCGTTCATCTGGACCGGGTCTGACCTGACCGTCTACCACACGGAGGACCCGCGGGTCGCCTCGCAGATCACCTTTGCCAACGCGCTCATGGACGCGGGTGCGGTCTGCTGGGGCAGCTGCTGGGGTCTCCAGCTCGCGTCGCTGGTGGCTGGCGGCGAAGTGGCGGCCAACCCCAAGGGCCGGGAGTGGGGCATCGCCCGCGAGATCCGGCTCACCGAAGCCGCGGCCGCCGCGCCTATGCACGCCGGCAAGCCCCCGGTGTTTGACGCGTTCATCATGCATCTCGACGAGGTGACCCGGCTGCCGGACGGGACCCCGCTGCTGGCCACCAACGAGCACACGCACATCCAGGCGGCCATCGTTCGCCGCGGGAACGCCGAGTTCTGGACCACGCAGTACCACCCCGAGTACAACCTCCACGAGATGGGGCGCCTGATCGCGGCGCGGGCCAAGGCGCTCGTGCGCGAGGGCTTCTTCACCGACGAAGAGGCCGTCGCCACCTACGCCGCCAAGATGCAGGAGCTCGCCGCCAATCCAGACTCGGCCGAGCTGCGGGCGGACCTGCGCGTGGGCGACGACATCATCGATCCCCAGATCCGGCAGCTTGAGCTGCGCAACTGGCTGCGACTGGTGGAGGCGCGCGCGAGCTAGCGGGGGCTAGCGGCGGCGCGGGGGCGCCAGGAGGCGGGCGGGGGGCCGAACCGCCCTATCCCGGGAGGGCCGCCGGAGTATCGTGCCTGTCGTTGGTTGACTACCCACAGGACCCCTGACTGAGGGACAGCCGAGCACGGTGCCTGCATGCCGAAAATGAACCGGTTGGTCTGGGGGTTCCTGCCCCTCCCGGCAATCGTCCTACTGCTCGCTGCCCTGCGCGAAACGGTTGACCCCACCTGGGTCTTTGAGCCCGACTGGCTCCTGCCCGTCACCAACATCGTCTTCATCACGCTGATTGACCTGGTCGTCGCGTCTGTCGCCATGCGCAACTTCGCGGCGAGCGGGCGGCTCCAGGTGTTCCTGTTGGGCTGCGGGTCCGTGGTGTTTGGGCTTGCAGGGGCAGGCGCCGCACTTGTCCGGGAGTTCCCGGGTGGGCCAAACCTCACCGTTACCATCCACAACACCGGCGCCTTGGCCGCGGGCAGCGTCTTCTTCGTGTCCGCGGCGCTGCTCCTGGCCGGGCTTTCGCCAACGGTGCGGGAGTCGAGGAGAACCGCCGCGGTCGCGGTCGGGTATCTGGCCGCCGTCATCTTCGTGTGCCTGCTGACCGCTGCCGCCCTCAACGGCGCCACCGCCCCGTTCTTCGTCCAGGGTGGAGGACCCACGCCCCTGCGCCAGGCGGTCCTAGGGTTCGGGGCCGTGCTCTTCGCCGTTGCGTCGCTCGTCTTCTTGGGCACGAGCATCAGGATCAAGGAGCCGTTCCTCTACTGGTACGCATTGGCCCTGGCCCTGATCAGCATTGGCCTGGGGGCCATCTTCATCCAGAGCTCGGTGGGCAGCCCAATCGGCTGGGCGGGAAGGTTTGCGCAGTACCTCGGCGGTGTCTACCTGCTTGTCGCAATTGCCGGAGCACGTAGCGTCGCGAGCGACAGGAATGCATCGCTCGGCAGCATCATGACCTTCTCGCTCAGCCCTGCGGCTGCGGGATCTAGTGCAGCGTCGCCCCAGCCAGCGTCCAGCATTGAGGGGCTCGATCGCTCCCTGCGCCATATCTACCTCGAGGCATCCTCGGATGCGTTCTACGTGAAGGACGCCGAAGGCCGTTATCTGCTCTTCAACAGCGAGGCCGCCCGGGCCACCGGCAAGCAGGCGCCTGACGTCATCGGCAAGGACGACACCTTCCTCTTCCCGGCCAACCAGGCCGCAGCGATCAGGGCCCGCGACCGTGAGGTCATGGATGGCGGACGCGTTGTGACGTACGAGGAGGTTCTCCAGACGGTGGCCGGCCCCACGACGTATCTCGCGACCACGGGCCCGGTCTTCGACGACAACGGGAAGGTGGTGGGGCTGTTTGGCATTGCCCGCGACCTGACCGAGCAGAAGCGCGCGGAGGCGTCGCTGCGCGACAGCGAGGACCGCTATCGCGCGCTGTTCGAATCGGCATCGGATGCGGTGTTCGTGATCGACATGGCGACAACCCGGATCCTTGATGCCAATGCCATGGCGTCGGCGCTGTACGGCTACAGCCACGCCGAACTGCTGGCCATGACAGACAGCGACGTGTCGGCGGAGCCAGACGAGACCGCCCGCCGAACCCGCGAAGCAGAGACAGCCATAGATCAGGTCGTGCGGATCCCGCTGCGTCTCCACCGCAAGAAGGACGGGACCGTGTTTCCCGTGGATCTCACCGCCCGAAATGCCGAGTGGCACGATCGGCGTGTGCTCATCGTGGCCTGCCGCGACATCAGCGAGCGACAGGCGTCAGAGGAGGCGCTCAGGGCAAGCCAAGAACAACTGCGGTTAGTTCGCGATTCGAGCGAGGACTCGATCTACAGCTTCGACCTCCAGGGCCGCTTCACAAGCGCAAACAGACACTTCTGCCAGGCGCTGGGATTGGGTGAGGAGCAGATCATCGGCCGCACGCCCCCCGAAGTGGGTCTGCCCCTGGATCGTTTCGCAGAGCTCGCGGCGGTCCACGTGGACGTCATCGTGTCGGACCGCACCGTTGTCCGCGAAGTGGCGATGCCCATGCCGGACGGTCAAGTCCGCTTCGCCGAGATGGTGATGAACCCCATCCACGATCAGGACGGCCATGTGGTGGGGATCGCCGAGACCTCGCACGACATCACCGAGCGCAAGGTGGCCGAAGCGGACAATGCCAACCTACAACTGCAGCTCCAGCAGGCGCAGAAGATGGAGTCGGTTGGCCGTCTCGCGGGCGGCGTCGCCCACGACTTCAACAACATGCTCGGCGCGATCCTCGGCAACACGGAGCTTGCCCTTGAGGAGCTCGGCCCGACACACCCTGTGAGTGCGCAACTCAAAGAGATCCAGAGCGCCGCTCGGTATTCGGCGGACCTGACGCGCCAGCTCCTGGCCTTTGCGCGCAGAACCACGATCGCGCCGCAAGTTCTTGACCTCAACGCTGCGATGGGCGGGATGCTTGACCTGCTGCGGCGTCTCATCGGCGAAGGCATCGAGCTTGCCTGGCATCCTGGCGTTGGCCTCTGGCCGGTGCGCGTGGACCCGTCGCAGGTGCAGCAGGTGGTGACCAACCTCGTGGTCAACGCACGCGATGCCGTTGGCGAGACGGGCTCAATCACCATTGAGACGGCCAACTGCACGCTTGACGCCGTCTTTTGCGCCACCCGACCGGATGCCCGGCCTGGCGACTACGTGGTGCTGACGGTGCGCGACAACGGCCGCGGCATGGATGCTGAGACAGTGGCCCGCGTCTTTGAGCCCTTCTTCACCACCAAGGAGGCCGGCCACGGCACGGGGCTGGGTCTGGCCACGGTGTACGGAATCGTCACGCAGAGCGAGGGCTTCATCACCGTCACCAGCGCGCCGTGCCAGGGGACGACGCTGGCGGTCTACCTGCCGCGTCACGCGGCGCGGCCGCTGCCGGCCATGGCGCCGAAACTCCCGGATGCTGGGCGCCGCGGCAGCGAGACCATCCTCCTTGTCGAGGACGAGCCCGCGATCCTGCGCCTGGGCGTGGTGATGCTGCAGCGGCTGGGCTACAG
>CAIXZV010000218.1 GCA_903924005.1 uncultured Chloroflexota bacterium
AGGCGATGGTCTTCGGCAACCGCTGCGCACGTTCCGGGACCGGCGTGCTGTTCACGCGCAACCCGGCAACCGGCGAAAACCTGCTGTACGGCGACGTGCTGTTCCAGGCGCAGGGCGAGGACGTGGTGGCCGGCACCCACAAGACCATGCCCATCGGCGTCCTCGATGAGCGCCTCCCCGAGGTTGGCGCCGAGCTCCGCGGATATGCCACGGCGCTTGAGCGCCACTACACAGACCTGTGCGACATCGAGTTCACCATCGAGGGCGGCAAGCTCTGGATGCTCCAGGTCCGCGTGGGCAAGCGCAGCCCGCAGGCGGCGCTCCGCATCGCGCTGGAGATGGCCAACGATCCAGACTTCCCGCTGTCACGAGCCGAAGCAGTTGAGCGTGTCGCCGCGATCCTCGCCAATCCGCCAACGACGGCCACGGAGAACCCGGACCACGACGCCCCGCTGGCCGTTGGCCTCCCGGCGTCCCCGGGCATCGCGTCTGGCGAGATCGCGCTGACCCCGGAAGCCGCGGCCGAGGCAGGCGAGGCGGGCCGTTCGGTCATCCTCGTCCGCTCCGAGACGTCGCCGGACGATGTCCACGGCATGGCCAAGTCCGCGGGCATCCTCACCTCGAGCGGCGGGCTCGCCAGTCACGCAGCCGTGGTGGCCCGCGGCTGGGGCATCCCCGCAGTCGTTGGAGCCACGGACGTGGTGGTTGGGGGCGATGACGTCCTGATCGGCGGGCGAACCTTTGCCGCAGGCGAGCTGATCACCATTGACGGGACAACCGGCGAAGTCTTTGCAGGCTCCGTCGCCGGCACGCGGGTTGTGGTCCCCGAAGCGGCCCCTCTGATGGCGTGGGCCAAGGAGTTGGGCATTGCCATCGGGGAGCCTGAGGCACCCTGCGCTCCACCCCTGGACCAATCGGCCGCAGCCGGTGGCGAGACGTCGGGCGTCACGCTTGATGACGCGATCCGGGTTCTGGCAATCAAGGGGTTTGCCAAGCCTGATGCGCTGAGCCTCGCGCTGCGCACCGGTCTTGAGGAGGCCACCGCGCTTCTGGAGGAGCTGCTTGCCAACGGGGTTGCCGAGGCAGCTGTTGGCTCGTTCCGCCTGACTGCGGACGGCAAGGCGGCGGGCGAGGTCCTCATCAACGCGGACGGGCAGACCTGGGGCGCCGAGCGGTCATTGGCTGCTCTCGACGCGTTCATCGTGCTGGACCACCGCATGAAGGACGTTGTGACGGCGTGGCAGACGCGCGACGTCAACGGCGCCCAGACGTTTAACGACCACACCGACGCCGCCTACGACGCTGCGGTCCTCGCCAGCCTTGCGGCCCTCCACGCCGATGCCGACGCATGGCTCGCGCCGCTCCCGTGCGAGCTGCCAAGGCTTGCAAGCTATCGCGAACGACTCACCGGCGCCGCCGCGCAGGCGACCGGCGGCGATGGCCGCTATGTCGCGTCACCCCGCGTAGACAGCTACCACGGCGTGTGGTTTGAGCTGCACGAGGACCTCATCCGGCTTGCGGGCAGGACGAGGGCGGAAGAGGTGGCGTCGGGGCGGGCCTGAGGCCAGTCACCACGCCTCCCCAGGACTTCACCACCACAGCTTCTGTAGGGCATCACAGGGAGTACCGATGTTCAAGCGAGTTGACCGCACCCAAGCCGAGACCATGGAGCTCCCGGGTCGCACGTGGCGCTCCTACCTTGGGCCCCAGAACACCTCTACGAAGAACTCCTCGATGGGTGTCTCAACCTTCCCGGCCGGATCCCGGCCAACCGGTCACGTGCACGCCGCCGAAGAGGAGACCGTGTACTGCATCTCCGGTCACGGCCGCCTTGTGAGTTCGGAAGGCAACGCGGAGCTGGAGCCCGGCGTCGCCGTCTGGATCCCATCGGGCCTGTTCCACGCCACGGAGTCAGACGGCCCCGAAGAACTCGTCCTGCTCTGCTCTTTCTCGCCGCCAGTGGCCGCCGGCTCCTACGAGCGGCGCGGGGCGTCGTGAGATGACGAGCCTCCCCGTTGTGCCTGACGCCGGCGACATCGACGCCCTCCGCGAGGCGGCGCGCCGGATCCGGGTTGAGGTGGTCCGGACCATCAACACCGTCCGGGTGGGGCACATGGGGGGGTCGCTGTCCGAGGCGGACGTCCTTGCGGCGCTCTACTTCGGCGCCATGCGGATCCGGCCCGATCAGCCCCACTGGCCCGAGCGGGACCGCTTCACCCTCTCAAAGGGTCACGCATCGGTTGGCCTGTACGCCACGTTGGCGCTGCGCGGCTTCTTCCCCGTTGAGGAGCTGTTGACCTTTGACCAGGCCGACACGCGGCTCCAAGGCCACCCCGACATGACCCGGCTGCCCGGCCTCGACATGTCCACAGGCTCCCTGGGCATGGGCATCTCGGCTGCGGTTGGGATGGCGCTTGCCGCACGGCTGGCGGGTTCGCCCAGCCGGACGTTCACCCTACTGGGCGACGGGGAGTGCCAGGAAGGGTCGGTCTGGGAGGCAGCGATGGTTGCCTCGCGCTACAGGCTCAACCGCCTTGTGGCCATCGTGGACCACAACAAGCTCCAGCAGTTTGGCTGGCAGGGCACAGGCCACGAGGATCGCCTCCCGCCCGAGGAGCCCGGCGAGCTTGTGAGCAAGTGGAGCGCCTTTGGCTGGCGCGTTCTGGAGATTGACGGACACGACATGGCCCAGATCGCAGACGCCCTCGCCTCTGCGACAAGCCAGACGGACGATCGACCGGTGGCCATCATCGCCAACACCATCAAGGGAAAGGGCCTCTCCTTTGCCGAGGGCCAATACCTATGGCACGTGAAGATCCCAACGCCCGCCGAGTTCGCGCAAGCGATGGCTGAGCTTGGCGAGCCCGTGGACGCGGAGGCTGCGCGATGACGCTCCCGATGGGCCGCGCCATGCGCGAAGTGTTTGGCGAGACCGTCACGGCCCTGGCCGACACCGATCCCCGCGTGGTGATGCTTGACGGCGATCTGGGCACCTCAACGCGTGCCGAGATCTTCGAGCGCGCGCACCCGGAGCGCTTCCTCCAGATGGGCATCGCCGAGCAGAACATGCTGGGCGTGGCAGCCGGGATGGCCGCATCCGGGTTTATGCCGTTCATCAGCACGTTTGTGGCGTTTGCCGTTGTGCGGCCGCTGGACCAGATCCGCGTCCTGATCGCCCAGCCAAAGCTCAACGTGAAGATCATCGGCAGCTACGCGGGCCTGTTTGTGGGGGCGGCCGGCAAGACGCACCAGATCGTGGACGACATCTCCATCATGCGGGCGATGCCCAACATGGTGACCATCTCGCCGGCCGACGATGTGGAGACGGGCCAGGCGATCCGGTGGGCCGCAGCCTATGACGGCCCGGTGTACATCCGCCTCGTCCGCGACGTGACGCAGCGCCTGTTTGACGACGCCTACGCCTTTGACGTGGCCAAGTCGGTCGTTGTGCGCGAGGGCACCGATGTGACGCTCATCAGCACCGGCGCCGAGACGCCGCGGGTTGTCGATGCCGCGGAAATCCTTGCCCAGACCGGGACCAGCTGCCACGTGCTCCACGTCCCCACGCTCAAGCCCCTTGACGTGGCGGGGATCGTGGCGGCGGCCAACAAGACGGGCCTCGTGGTGACAGTCGAGGAGCACTCGATCATCGGCGGTCTTGGCGGCGCAGTTGCCGAGACCCTCGGCGAGCACAGCCCAACAGCCATGAAGCGCCTTGGCCTGCAGGACACCTTTGGCGAGTCGGCGTCCAACGCCGATCTGCTTGACCGGTTTGGCCTGTCAAGCAATCGCGTCGCAGAACAGGTCACGGCGTTCCTCGCCCAGCGAGCGCGCCGCTGAGAGCCCCGCCGCCTGCACATTCCCGACACCCAAGCCAACCTGCCCCGGAGGTCCCAGTGCCCGCTCTCGCCGACATCCCCGCAACCATGGAGGCGCTCGTTGTCCTCGAGCCCAGCAAGCTTGAGATCCGCGAAGTCCCCGTGCCGACGCCCGGCAAGAACGAGGTCTTGGCGCGCGTGCGCGCCGTGTCCATCTGCGGCACCGACGCCCACCTGATCCACGGCGACTACCCGGGCTTCTGGCCCACCGCCTTCCCGTTCATCCCCGGCCACGAGTGGGCCGGCGAGATTGCGGCGCTTGGCCCGGGTGCGGACCTGTACGGCTGGCGGATTGGCGACCGGGTGGCCGGGACGTCCCACGACGCCTGCGGCGTCTGCCAGAAGTGCGTCGAGGGTCAGTACAACCTCTGCGAGAACTACGGGAAGCCGGGGCTCCACAAGCAGTACGGCCACAACCACCAGGGCGCCGATGCCACCTACGTGGTCCAGGGCGTCAAGACGATCTTCCGGCTGCCGGACGGGCTCACGTTTGACGACGGCGCCCTTGTGGACCCGGCCTCGATTGCCCTGCATGTGGCCAACCGTGGCGGCGTCCGCCCGGGCGACACCGTGGCGATCACGGGCGCCGGGACCATCGGCATGCTCGCGGGCGACGCGGCGTTCATCCGCGGCGCGGGGCGCGTGATCGTGGTGGGGCGCGGCTACAGGCTGACCAAGGCGGCCTCGTTGGGCTTCGAGACGGTGGATTCGTCAGCCGTTGACGCGGTTGCAACGGTCCGGGCGATGACCGGCGGTCTTGGCGCTGACGTGGCGCTTGAGTGCGCGGGCGTGCCGGAGATGGTCAACGCGGCGCTGGGCATGCTCCGGCGTGGCGGCCGGTGTGCAGCCGTTGGCATCCCCACCGAGGGGGTCACCATCGGGATGCAGCGCCTGGTCCTTGACGAGCTTGAGCTGGTTGGCTCCCGCGCGTCCGCGGGCGAGATGCGCCGCGTGATGCCCCACGTGGAGCAGGGCCGCATGCGCATTCGCGAGCTGGTCACGCACCACTTCTCGCTGACCAACTACGCACAGGCACTGGCAACGTTCAACGATCGCTCCAGCGGCGCGATCAAGATCATCATCAATCCCTAAGGGGCTGTCCGTGTCCGACATGGCCAACGCCGGCGCTGCCGGATCGCCCGTGATCTACCAATCGCGCATAGCTGTGGAGCCACGTCCGGGCAAGCTCAAGCTGGTCACGCTGCCGCTTGCGGCCGAGCCCGTCCGGATGGGGTTCCACGACGAGCTTGCCGCCCACGCTGGGCTGGTGGAGGGCGCCTACCCGCCCACGGCGTCGACCCTGGACTACCTTGTCGCCGCCACAGCTGGCTGCATGACC
>CAIXZV010000219.1 GCA_903924005.1 uncultured Chloroflexota bacterium
CCTCTACGAGCGGGCGACGGCCGATGGGGTCACCTACGTCACCGATGGCCTGGGTGGTGCTCCGAGGTACGTGTTCGGGACGCCGATCCCCGAGTCGCTGGCCCGCTATGCAGACGACTACGGCGCGCTCCACCTGACCGTGACCGACGCTGCGATCAGCGGCGCGTTTGTCTCCGTTGACGGCGTGACGCGAGACGCCTTCACCATCACGCCGTAAGGCTGGGGCCCGGCGGCTCGACGGTTCGCAGTTCGCAGTTCGCAGTTCGCACAAGCGTCGGTCAGCCGAAGGCGTTGGCGTCCATCCAGTCGGTGAGCTCCTGCTCGATGCCCAGAACGTCGCCAAACAGCCCCGTCGCCGGGTCCGCAGGCGCCAGGTTGGGCACCCCGCCCATGGCCGTGGCTGGGTCCAGCCCAAGCGCGGCAACGCGGTCTGCGGTAGGCGGGTGGGTATCAAACGGGTGTGTCGGGGTCAGTTTGGCGACGCTTCGCTTCGGCGGCCGGGGAGGCTCGGCCCCAAGCCCGGCTCGCCGCTCGGCCTCGGTCTTTGTGCGCGCACAGACCTCGTCGGCGATGTTGTCAATCTGCGCCTGATTGAGGATCCCGTACTTCACGGCTTCAACGGTGATGGCCCACTGCGAAGCCGCAAGGTCCATCTTGGTCAGCGCTGAGCCCATATCGGCAGGCGAGGTGACGCTGGCCCCG
Organism: uncultured Chloroflexota bacterium; assembly: GCA_903924005.1. Classification (GTDB taxonomy): domain Bacteria; phylum Chloroflexota; class Limnocylindria; order Limnocylindrales; family CSP1-4; genus CAIXZV01. The sequence goes on from CAIXZV010000219.1 coordinate 703, forward strand.
GCGGCGTCGGCCGCAAACTCGCGGGCACGGCCAAGGGACCTCACGGAGACCTCAAAGGTCCCAACAACCGCGTTGAGCATGATCGCGGGCGGAACCGAGCCCGCGAGCAGGCGGTTGTCGGCCGACATCAGGCTGGAGATCGCCGTGCGGGCAGCGGCGAGAGCCGGTCCAACCCGACGCGTATAGGCCGTGTCCTGCGCCCGAAAATGCGCCAGCTCGTGGGCGATGACAGCGCGGAATTCGTCCCGGCTGAGCATCCTGCAGCCCGGCATCGACACATACAGCGTTCGGCCGGCCTGGAGGCCGTCAAGACAGTCAATCGGCGCCTCGACAACCCAGAAGTTGGGCTGCAGGCCAGCAAGGATGGTCGAGGGCGGCTCGACGCCGACGAGGCGCGCGACGTCCGCAACTTCGTCGTACAGCGTGACATCGGTGGTGCGGCGAAGGGCCAGCGCGGGGACAAACCTTGGGCGCGGACGCAGAACCAGGGGCATCGCCTGCAGCGCGCCGCCCACCGACACCAGGGCGCCAATGGACAGCACGATGAGGAACCACGGGTAGTAGTGGTGGTTCAGCGCCACATCGGTGAAGTAGACCGAGCCCACAAGCGACACGCCCTGCATCACCAGCAAGACGGCGGTTGCCGCAACCACGAGAAGCAGGGCTGGGCGGAAGAGGAGCGCCATCCGAAGCCCGCTGCCGCGGCCAACCGCGGCGATCACCAGCGCCACGATAACGATCGCGCCGCTCAGCGCGATGGCAGCGAGATCGAGGAGCCGAAGATCCCCGATGGTCTTGAGGTCCTCGCAGATCTGACCCAGATCGGCTGCGTCCGCAGGGCTGGCGCAGAGTGCCTTGAGCGTGACCTGGTCCTGCACACCGGCCGGGATGGGGCCGTACTTGGCCTCAAGCGCGGTCCGCCACTCGCCCTCCAGAGCCCCGTTTGAGACGGCCATGGCCGCCAAACTGGCAACCGGAATAAGCAGCATCAGCGCCGCGGCTATCAGCCACGCCTTGGCCATGCGTGTTCCCCCGTGGTGCACTGAGTTCCAACCTCGGGATCGTAGCGATCACGGAGCGTGCGGTGTTGGCGATTGCGGTTCGCCCCCCGCGCGGAGTACGGGGGGCCATGGCGCGGGTCTTACCCGTGGGCGAGCAGCGCCTCCACGGCGGCCCGGCTTGGCAAGTCGCGGGCGCCACCCGGCGATGCCACCTTGCACGCCGCAACCGCGTTGCCCCAGCGGAGCGCGTCGGGCAGCGAGCGTCCCTCCACGCGTGCCGAGATGAACCCGCCGTTGAACGCATCGCCGGCGCCGATGGGGTTCACGGCATCCACGGGGAACGCGGGCACGGCGCAAAACGCGCCATCGGGCGACACGGCCACCGCACCGCCGGCACCCAGCCGCGCAACCACCGTCCGCGTGCCTGCGGCCAGCGCCATCGCAGCCGCGTGGACGTCTTGGAGGCCGGTCAGCGGCACCAGTTCCTCATCGCCCTGCCCCAGCACCACGTCCGCGAGCGCCACGGCAGCCTCAATGACCGCCCGCCGCTCGACATCAAGCCCCCAGAGTTCGGCACGCAGGTTCAGGTCAATGGAGACCGGCACCCCGGCAGCGCGCGCCGCAGCCATCGCAGCGAGCACCGCCCCGCGTACGGGCTCGTGCCGCAGACACATCCCGGTGGTGTGGAGCCAAGACGCGCCGGCCACCAGCGCGGCATCAAGGTCATCGGGCCGGAAGTCCACAAGAGCGCCGCCGTCGGCCGGCCAGACCACAAGCGATCGCTCGCCATCGGGCTCAACCATCGCGATCACCTGACAGGTCGGTACGTCGGTCACGCGGACCCCACGCGTGGAGACGCCGACGGCCGCGAGATCCGCAATCACCCGCCGGCCAAAGGCGTCGTCGCCAACGGCGCCCGCAAACTCCACCGGGACGCCGAGGCGGCCAAGCGCGGCGGCCGTGTTGGCCGCGGTTCCGCCAGAGCCCACAAGCGGCTCGCGAACCACACGGGCACCGCCAGCGGCGGCCGCCCCGGACCGGTCCGGCACAAACAGCGTGAGGTCAACGTCGGCGTCGCCCAGGACAAGGACGTGGCGCACGGTCACGACGCGTCGGCAGCTCGCCCGTTGGCGATGAACGAGCGGACCCGGTCAAGATCCTTGCGGAACCCGCCGCCGGGCAGCGCGCGGCTGGTGTGCGTCAGCGAGTCCACGCCAAACGGCCGTACGGCGCGCACGGCGGCGGCAACGTTCTCCGGCGACAGACCGCCTGCCAAGATCACCGGCACCGCCACGGCTTGGACAATCGCGGCACTCACCGACCAGTCGTGGACCGCGCCGCTTGCACCCACACCGGGGATATCCGGCGCCTGCGTGTCGAGGATCAGCCAATCCGCCACCTCGGCGTAGGCGCGCGCCTCGGCAATCGACTCTGGGCCCGTGACCGATACGGCCTGCATGATCGGCACGCCGGGAAGCCGGCGGCGAAGCGACGCCACCGCGTCAGGCGACGTGGCCGAGGCCAGCGGGCAGAGGTGCAGGATCGACGGCCGGGTCGCCGCAACCAGCGCCGCAATCTCGTCCTCGTCCGTGCTCACGGTCAGGACGACGCAGCGCGCCCGAGCACCCACGGCAGCCTGGATGTCGCGAACCACGTCCAGCGGGATCTCGCCCGGCAGCCCGCCCTGCGCTGGGGTGAGGCCAAGGTGGTCAGCGCCGGCGTCAAGGCAGGCCAGCGCCTCCTCGACGGTTTGCATGGTGTAGAGCTGGGTCAGCATCGCGCCAGCGTACCGGCGCTGGGCAGGCCGCCGGGTGTCTTTGCGTGTCTTTGCACGCACGAATTCCCGCGTCCGGCATGTCTGATCGGTGCCACCGATCGATTCCTGTTGGCCGATGTCGATCTGATCGGTGGCACCGATCAAGAGGCGCGAGATCAACCCCAAACCGGCCGTCGCGACGTCGAAACGATCGGTGCCACCGATCACCGGGGCTCTTGGTCCTGACAATCGATCGGTGGCACCGATCAGTCCCCGGAGCGGCATGCTGGACAGGCTGGGCTAGAGCCCGCTGCGGAAGCATCGTCCTGACGGCTTCGCGCCATGTTGGTATGGTTCGCGGATGGACGGCGTTGTGCTCGTGCTGAACCAAAACTACGAGCCCCTCAACGTCTGTAACGTGCCCCGCGCATTCCGTCTTGTCTTTGGTTCGAAGGCAGAGGTGGTTGAGTACGACCACCAGGAGATCCGGTCCATCCGCGCCGTGCATCGGGCGCCGTCCGTGATCCGCCTCCAGCACCAGATCCGCCGCCCGCGCCCTCGCGTGAAGCTGAGCCGGCGTGAGATCTTCGCCCGCGACCACCACACCTGCCAGTACTGCGGCCGCGTCGGCAGCGACCTCACGCTTGACCATGTGATGCCGCGTCATCGCGGCGGCAGCCACACGTGGGAGAACCTGGTGGCTGCGTGTCGGCCGTGCAACCATCGCAAGGGCGGCCGGACGCCGGACGAGGCGCGGATGCGGATGCTGCGCCCGCCGCATGAGCCGCGGAGCGACGTGTTCTCGCTGTTCTCCCCCTACCTCCAGGACACGCGGAACGAGGCCTGGCGCGACTACCTGTTCCTCGGCCGGAACTGACCGCGGCATGGCCGCCGCTGCCGTAGACGACGCCGCCGCTCGCCTGACGACGGCTGTCCCGCAGGTTGTCATGGACCTCATCGACCGGCTGGTGGAGGCCGGCCACGGCGGCTGGATTGTCGGCGGATCCCTGCGCGATGTGCTGCTTGACCGCACCCCGTCCGACTGGGATCTGGCCACCGACGCCCGCCCGGAGCGGCTGGTGGAGCTGTTTCCCGCCGCCGTCTATGAGAACCGCTTTGGCACGGTGGCGGTCCGGCGCGACGGCGAGCTGTTTGAGGTCACCACCTTCCGCACCGAACACGACTATGCCGACTTCCGCCGACCGCACCGCGTGGAGTTTGGCGAGGATCTCGTGGCGGATCTGGCGCGCCGCGACTTCACGGTCAACGCGATGGCCTGGGGGCGGGGACCGGCCGATGGCGAAGCACCCGAAGCACCCGAAAGACCCGAACTGCCCTCCCTAGTGGACCCCTTCGATGGCTTGGCTGATCTCGCCGCCCACACGCTCCGAGCCGTCGGCGATCCGGATGCCCGCTTCCGCGAGGACGCGCTGCGGATGGTCCGCGCCGTGCGGCTGGCCGCAACCCTGGGGTTCGCCATCGAGCCCGCAACCCTTGCCGCGATCACCGCCAACGCGCTGCTGGTTGATCGGCTCTCGGGTGAGCGCATCGGCGCGGAGCTCGCCAAGCTGCTCGCCGCGCCCAAACCGTCTGTCGGTCTTCGGCTGGCGCAGCAGGCCGGCCTGCTCGCGGTGATCTCGCCGCAGCTCGCGCTCCAGCGCGGCGTGCCGCAGAACAAGGTCCCGGGCGAAGACCTCTGGGACCACACCATGCGCACCGTTGACGCCGCCCCCGCCGACCGCCCGATCGTGCGTCTTGCCGCGCTGCTCCACGACATCGGCAAGGTGGAGACCCTGACGGACGGACGCTTCCCGCACCACGAGGCCGCCGGGGCAGCCCGGGCTGACGAGCTGCTCCGACGCCTGCGCTACCCGCGCTCCGCGGCCGAGGAGGTGGTGGCGCTGATCCACCACCACATGTTCACCACGGATCCAAGCCTGTCCGACGCGGCGGTTCGGCGGTTCATCATGCGGATGGGGCGCGACAGGCTCGACGCGCTGTTTGCGCTCCGCCGGGCGGACGACGCCGGCAGCGGCGACCTCGTTGACGACCCGGCGCTGACGGCGTTCATCGCGCGGGTTCATGCGGAACTCACCGCGGGCGTGCCGCTGGACCGCAACGCGCTTGCGGTGGACGGCACGGACCTGATGCGTGAGCTGGGGCTCACCCAGGGTCCCCGTCTTGGCCTCGTCATCGACGAGCTGCTGGACCGCGTGATCGCGGATCCCGGGCTCAACGAGCGCGGTTCGCTCCTGCTGCTCGCACAGGGCATCCTTGCCGACATGTACGAGAACCCCGTCGCATGATGAGCGACGAGCTGCTGGCAGCCGAGCGGGCGCTGGCGTTTGGCATGGTTGACGAGGCGGAGCGCCTCTTCCGGCTGGCCGCTGCCGCCGACCCGACCAGTTCGGTGGCCGTTGTTGGCTTGGCTGGCGTGGCGCTCGAGCGAGGCGACCAGGAGGGCGCGCTCGTGTTCGCCCGTCAGGCGCTGGCGCTGGAGCCTGCAAACGAGGCAGCCTCGCGGCTCGTCACCCGCCTTGACGAAGTCCTCCGCTACCGTGAGGCCACGCGGTCCGCCGCACCGGCTGCCGCATCTAACGCCGCGCCAAGAGGAGCCCCGAAACCATGAGAGTCCTGGTCACCGGCGGGGCCGGCTACGTGGGCGGCGTGTCCGTTGACGCCATCCTGGCCGCGGGCCACGACGTGATCGTCCTGGACGACCTGACCACCGGCCACGGCCCGAGCGTCAACCCTGGCGCCCGTCTTGTGGAGGGCTCGTACACAGCGGAACAAGCCGTCCGGCAGCTCCTCCAGACCGAGCGGATTGACGCGATCCTCCACTGCGCCGCGCGCTCGCTCGTGGGCGAGAGCATGAGCAACCCGGCCAAGTACTACCGCGACAACGTCGCGGGCGGCATCGCGCTGCTTGAAGCGGCCCGCGAGGCCGGTGTTGGACGGGTGGTCTTCTCCTCCACCGCGGCCACGTACGGCGTGCCGGACACGACGCCCATCCGCGAGGACGCGGTGCTCCGGCCGATCAACACCTACGGGGAGACGAAGCGCGCGTTTGAGGGTGCGCTGCGCTGGTACGGCCACGCCTACGGGCTGCGCTCGGTGATCCTGCGCTACTTCAACGTCGCCGGCGCAACCGAGCGCCTCGGCGAGGTCCACCGCCCAGAGACCCACCTCATCCCCAACGTCCTGCTGGCCGCCGAGGGCGGTCCCGCGCTCATGCTGTACGGCGAGGACTACCCCACGCCCGACGGCACGCCGATCCGCGACTACATCCACGTGGCGGACCTGGCCGACGCGCACGTGGCCGCGCTGGAGGCCACGTCTCCTGACGACGCCCGAACCGGCCCTGTGGGCGGCGGGCCCACTGAGCCGCTGATCTGCAACCTGGGCACGTCAACCGGGTTCTCGGTACGCGACGTGCTGGCCGCGGCCGAAGCGGTGGTTGGCGCGCCCATCCCATATTCGGTGGGGCCGCGGCGGGCGGGCGATCCGCCGGTGCTGGTGGCGTCAAACGAGCGGGCGCGTACCGTGCTGGGCTGGACGCCGCGGCGTTCCACGCTGCCCGAGATGGTTGGCTCTGCTTGGGCGTGGCGACGGGCGCACCCGGCGGGCTACGGGGACTGACAAGCAGGCCGGGACCGACGGCAGTACCGGGCCGGGACCTCTGCCGGGGTGACCTCTGGCGCGGCGCGGCTATGCTGGTGCACGGACGCGCCGCATGTCGGCGTGCAAGGGATGCTGTCAGGAGCACTGGTTAGCATGCCTGTGGTGCGCCGAAGGGCGCCCCATGTCGTGCTGGAGTGAAGATGCCCGGAAACCGCCACGGATCACGGACCCGGCGACGACGAACGCGAGGCCAGGCGCTGGTTGAGTTCGCGATCGTGCTGCCCGTGTTCATGCTGGTTCTGGCCGGGATCCTTGACTTTGGTTTCCTGCTCTATTCGCGCATCACGCTGATCAGTGCGGCTCGCGACGCGGCTCGTGTGTCCATCAGCGTGGCCGACAAGACCACCATTCCCGCCATTGCGGATAGTTCGGTCAAGGGCAGCATCACCGGGCTCACGCCAAGCGCCGTGACCACTACCGTTACGTGCGTACCGGCCATCGGGAAGACCACCTGCGCGTTCACCGGTTCGTCGAATCTGGCCGCTGCGGGCGACAGCGTGAAGGTCGTTGTCACGTACCCGTACCACTCGTTCTTCCCCCTGTTCTTCGGTCAAGTCATCACAATCGGCGCAACCGTGCAGATGGTGGTGGAGTGACAGCCCGATCAGGCGTCCGCCGGGGACGCGGCGCGCGGCCTCGACGCGCCCAGGGCCAGATCATGATCCTGTTTGCCCTGTCCTTGACCGTGATCCTGGGCATCGGCGCCCTGGTCATTGACCTTGGCGTGTTGCGCAACAACCGCCAGATCCTGGCCAACGCAGTTGACGCCGGGGCCCTGGCGGCCGGCACGAAGCTGCCAGTCACCGGGGCTGCGGGCACCACCGCGCTTGAGGCGCTCGTCCAGCAGACCCTGGATGCGAATTACCCGGGCGGGCTCATCAAGGGCGCCAACAAGGACTACACGATCAGCTACGAATGCCTGATTGGAACCATCAGCGGGCAAGCTGCCTACTGGCGCGACGTGCCAACGGTCTGCGTGCCGTACCAGGGGGTGGGCACCACACAACTCTCGGCCGCGAGCTTCGCCGGCGCAGGCGCAAGCCGCCACGCACCCTGTCGACCGGACCTTGGCGACACCTGCAATACGGCCCTGATCCAGGCCTCGGCGATCACGCGCTTCGCGATTGGCCCGGTGGTCGGGGTGCCCAGCGGCTCAACGGGCACCCTGACAGCGTCAGCGTGCAGCGGCCCATGCGGGGCGGCACCCGGCTCGCCCGATGATGTGGTGCTGGTCATGGACAGGACCGGCAGCATGAGCGGATACATCCCGGGCATCCAGGGCGGTGCCTACAACGTGATGAGCGTGTTCAACCCCGCCCTGCAGCGGATCGCCCTCGGGACGATCGGACCGGCTGACGGAAACGCCGCCGACCCAGCCGCAGACAATCCTGTGACGTGTCCGAAGAACTCCAGCTCGAACTGGGTCAGCCCTCCCGCCGCGCTCTCTGATTCCATGGTGCTGGGCGTTGAAGGCAACGGGAACTACACCGACACGAGCGCCCTCGCGCGCTGGGTCCCGGTTGGCTTCTCCGGAACAGACACTGCGCCCTTCTGGAGCCTCTCGGATCCGGCGGCGCGTGGTCATCGCGAGGCGTACTCCTCGGGCGGCGCCGTCCCCAGATCGGAAGAGCACACGTCTGA
>CAIXZV010000220.1 GCA_903924005.1 uncultured Chloroflexota bacterium
CGGCAAAGCTCACCGCCACCACCGTCGCCAGCCTCGCCACAAATCGCACGCTCCGCCCGGGCACGACGTTGCCCTCCCAGAGCACGCTCGGGATGCGCAGCAGCGCAGCCGCAAGCAGCACCGGGATGGCCACATAGCCGCCGGTGGTGAGGATGGCAGCGGGCCGTCGCGCAACAAGCAGCGCGAACGCCTGGGGAACCGACAGCAGCAGGCGAACAGGGTCTACCACAAGGTGCATGTCGCGCTCCGCCGAACGCAGTGAACGCAGCAGCAGACGCCGGAGCGGAATACCCGCCTCCGGCACAATCGTGCGCTCCAGCCCGCGATGCCCGCCCACCCAGGCGAGCTCAGGGGCGGCGCCGGCGTCAGCCGCCGCGGAGCGGGCGCGAAGCGATCGGGCGACGGCGAGGGCCGGGTAGATGTGCCCGCCCGTCCCGCCGCCCGCGATCAGCAGGCGCATCGTTCCATGTTCCCTTCTCCACTGTCTCCCGCGACACCGAGAGCAAGACGCCAACCGCAGCAAAGCTGATGACCAGCGATGAGCCGCCCGCCGAGACAAACGGCAGCGGGATGCCCGTGACGGGCAGCAGGCCCACCACAACAGCCATGTTGATAAAGGCCTGGATGCTTATCCACGCCGTGATCCCGCCCGCCAGCAGGGCGCCAAACGTGTCGGGTGCGCCAAGGGCGGTGCGGATGCCCAAGAACGCGAAGGCCAGAAACAGCACGATCACCAACCCCGCGCCAACCATCCCCAACTCCTCGCCGATGATGGCGAAGATGAAGTCGTTGGACGCGTTGGGCAGAAACAGGCCGCCCGCCATCCGGCTCTCGCCCAGACCCGAGCCGAGGACGCCGCCAAGGGCCAGAGCGAGGTAGCCCTGAATACTGTGGAAGCCCAGGCCAGCCTGGTCCGCCCACGGGTTCAGCCAGGCCGTGATGCGCTCCATCTGGTAGCCCTGCATGAAGACGCGCACGACGCCCGCGACTCCAAGGACCCCCAGCGCGCCGATGTGGATGAGGTTGCCCCCAGCCACGAAGTACAGGGTGAACGCGGTCAGCGCCAGCACGGATGCGGTGCCGAGGTCCGGCTCGAGCAGGACCAGCACGGCCACAGGTGCAGCGATGAGGATGAACGGCAGCGTCCCGGTCCGGAACCCCTTCACCGCGGTGCCGCGGGTGGCGAACCAGTGCGCGAGGTACACGACCAGGGCAAGCTTCATAAACTCGGCCGGGTGGACCGCCGGCAGCGGGCCAACCTTGAGCCAGCGCGCGGAGCCGCCGACCACCACGTTGAGCGACGGGACAAACACCAGCATCAGCGCGACGATCCCGGCGACGAAGAGCGGGACCGACAGAACGCGGAGCCAGCGGTAGTCAACCAGGGCCGTGACCGCCATCGCCACTAGACCCAAGATCGCCCACTGGATCTGCGGGCCAACGATGGCAAACGTGTCGTCAAACCGCAGGTAGGACTTCATCGCCGACGACGAGTAGACCATCAGGATCCCGATGGCGGCGAGGGCGAGGACCGAGACCAGGATCCCGTACTCGGGCTCATGACGTTCGCGGCGGACGGCGGCGTCAAGGCGCGGGCGGAAGTCGGCACGCAGCAGCGGTGCCATGACGCTCATGCAGCACCCCTGGGCACTGCCAGGTTGGCGACAGCCGCAGTGAAGGCGCGGCCGCGCGCGACATAGTCCTCAAACATGTCGAAGGATGCCGCCGCCGGGCTCATCAGCACCGTGGCGACGGCGTCGTCCGCAAGCCCGGTGCGCGCCTCACGCGCCATCGCCGTCGCCGCGCGCACGGCCTCGTCCATGGATGCGGCGCGGGCGGTCCTGGCCAGACCGGCAGCGGTCATGCGCTCCTGGAGTGACGGCCCGCTCTCGCCAATCAGGACGGCACCGTAGACGGTCCCGGCCGCCACGCGGACCATCTCCGCCAAGTCCACGCCCTTGTCGCGGCCGCCCGCAATCAGCACAACCGGCGCCGGGAAGGCGCGCAGGGCGGCAATCACCGCGTCTGGCTGGGTGCCCTGCGAGTCGTTGACGTACCGGACGCCGTCAACGAGCGCCACGGACTGCAGACGGTGCTCCACGCCCGTAAAGGAGCCCGCGGCGCGGCGGATGGCGTCGGGCGCCACGCCAAACAGCATCCCGACGGCAATCGCAGCGAGCGCGTTGGATACGTTGTGGCGACCCGGGATGCCCAGCTCGCCCACGGGCATGACGGCGCCGCCGGGACCCGTGCCCGCCGTGCCGCCGCCCGCAATCGGCAGCCTCTCTACGGCGGCCGACACGATCCAGCCATCCAGAACGCCAAGACCGCCGGGAACTGGCGCGTCGTTTCGATACAGCACCACTGGCGCCGAGCCAAGACCCGCATATCCGCCCACCACCGGGTCCTCAAGGTTCAGCACCATCGCGCCGTCCGGGTCCACAAGCTCTGCCAGACGCCGCTTGACCCGCCGGTACGCCTCAACGGAGCCATGACGGTCAAGGTGATCAGAGGTCACGTTTGTGTACACGGCCACCGTCGTGCCGCGTGAGAGGGCGGGCAGCTGCAGTTCGGAGAGCTCCACCACGACGCGGTGGCTGGGCGTCAGCTCGGGCAGACGCTCAACCAGCGGGGTGCCGTTGTTGCCGCCGAGGATCGCCGGGTGCAGCGGGTCTGCGGAGAGGATCGCGTGGGCGAGCGATGACGTGGTGGTCTTGCCCTTTGTCCCGGTGACCCCGATCGTGGGCGACGGGCACAGCCGCAGGAACAGGTCGGACTCGCTGACCAGCGCGGGCAGACGCAGATCACCGCCACGCCGACCGGTCACGAGCGCCTGGAGCGCGGCCCGAAGCCTCGGCTCGGTGGTTGGGAAGTCAGGTGTGATCGAGGGCGACGTGGCCACCAGCGCGGCGTCAGCCCACGTGGGTACAGGGTCCGCATCGGGCCCAAGGACAAGGCTGATCGATCGGTCCCCGAGGAGCGAGGTGAACCGCTCCAGCTGCGAGGCTTGCCGCCCGTCGTACACCGTGACGCGGGCGCCCATGTCGTGCAGGAAGCGCGCCAGAGCAACGCCGCTGCGGGCCAGACCAAGCACCGTGACCGGCCGGCCATCAAGCGCCCCGTGCAGGACCTGGTCAAGCGTGAGGGCGTCAAGGTCGATGGCGTGCATGCGTTCGTCCTACGCCAGCACGTGGATGGACGAGAGGAACAGGGTCACGCCCAGCAGGCCGGCCAGGATCCCGACAATCCAGAACCGCAGCGCGATCTTCTCCTCGTCCCAGCCGCCCAACTCGAAGTGGTGGTGGAGGGGCGCCATGCGGAAGACACGCTTGCCGCCAGAGAGCTTGAAGTACCCAATCTGGATAATGTCCGAGAGCGCCTCCAGGACAAAGATCAGGCCGATGATGGGCAGCAGGAGGATGTGCCCCGAGATCAGCGCGATGACCGCAAGCGTGGCGCCCATCGAGAGTGACCCCGAGTCCCCCATGAACACCTGCGCCGGATGGACGTTGAACCAGAGGAAGCCAAGAAGGGCGCCTTGGCCTTATCCAGCC
>CAIXZV010000221.1 GCA_903924005.1 uncultured Chloroflexota bacterium
AGGTTGAGATAGGCCGTGTCGCTTGGGCCCTTGCTCAGGCTTGAGGCCACCCAGCGCTTGTGGCCGGGATCCCAGATCACTCGGGCCATGTACGCCGTCTCGCCGCCCTCAACGCCAAACAGCGTCTCGAGCGCGATATCGGCCAGCCACACCTCGTCGCGGGTGAAGATGGTGATGCCGATGGCGGTGGACTGGAGCAGATAACTGGGGCTGACGGCCATCCATGGACTCGGTGGCTCGAGGGCGCTGTCGGCGGCAAAGCCGTCAAAGCCCATCGTTGACACGAGGTCAGGGACAAGGGGCGCGCTGAGTGTCGGCGCGAGAGCCTGAATCGGCGCGGCCGGATGGGCCGGTGCCGCGGTCTGAGCTGCGTGGGGGCGCACGAGCGCTGGCAGCGCCTTCCTGATCACCGGCCGAGCGGGAGCGGCAACGCCGGTGGAGATGCTGACCTTGTGCGTGCGCACCGGCACGGCCGTTGTGTTGGTGGTTGCGGCCTGGCCGGCAGACGCGATGTGCTCGGATGGGCCCTGGGTGGCCGGGCCAGCCTGCGCAACCGGGGTGCCTGACAGCACCAGCACAATCGCGGCCGTGGCTGTGAGTCCGCGGCGGCTGAACCCCCACAGGGATGTGCGCCGCCTGAGTGCCTGCTGCATGACGTCCCCTTCACGCTGACGGCCCGCGAAGGCGCCCGGCCGCACGACGGCGAGCGTAGTCACCGCGCACGGAGTTCGCTGGGCGATTCAGCAGGGCGGCCCCCAGAGTTGTCTCCGAGGGCCGCTGGTAGCGCTTTGGCCTGACGGTTACTTGAGGACGACGAACGCGTCCACGGCGATCTTGCCGCTCACAATGACAAGCTTGAGTTTGTGAGTCCCGGCGCCAGTGTTGGCCGTGTAGACCAGGCGCTTGCTCTGGATGGTGGAGCTCTTCAGATTGAGCGTTGCCTTGAGGACGCCGTCGAGATAGACCTTGACCTTCCCGCTTGTGGCGGTCCGGTACGAGACAAAGCCAACCGACTTGCCTGCGAATGTGAAGGTCGCCGTAGCTCCAACCTTGCTGGACACCCTGGCGCTGCCGCCGGAGTAGCCGATCCCGCTGGCATTTGACCAAGTGCCTGTGTATGCCACCGAAGTGGTCTGCTGGGTGACGACGGGCGCAAGCGCCAGACTCAGCGCAGGCGCACTGGTGTTGCCGAAGACGTCAAGAGCCGTGGCCTGGTATTGATAACGCGCGGCAAGATCCCCCACGGCTGCGGGCGCCGTGAGCCAGGAGTGCAGCATCGTCAACGTCCTCGTCCCTGAAACTCCCACATGTCGAGAAGTGGCACAGGCGGCGAGTGTGCACCGGGCGATGTACACGGTCTGGACGCCGCTACCCGCATCTGCGGCTGTCCACCGAACCCGCACTGGGACAAAGAATGGTGTGAGGGTTGAGTTGGCGATCAACTCCTGCGTTGGCGCAGACACAGTTGGCGCAACGAGTTCGTAGAAGAGTCGCGAGACCGTAGTGCGCCAATCACCATCGGCGGTGACACCCTCCGTGTTCTGCCACACAGCCCACGGCGCGAGAGGGTCGGCAGCGACACCGACGTAGTCGCCCCAGCGGCCGGATGGCGACGTGTACGTTGCGCTGCTCGTGTCGATGACTGCTTGGCCTGAGAGTCCGCCTCCGCTGGTCCAGACCGCCGCGCGGGTCGAGACGTATTCGCTGGCCGACGATCGAGTCCAAACGATGAACACGTGGTTGTCGCCCGAGATGCCGACGCCTGGCATGTACTGGTCGATGGCGTCCTGCTCATAGAAGAACTCATCCTGAATGACGGGTGAGCTGCCCGACACGTCAAAGTGATCAACGCGAACCGCGAGGACCCACGTTGAGTACGCGTCGTACGACACGGGGAACGTCGAGACGAACCACAGCTGGCCGTTCCGGACCACGGCATCAATGACGCCGTGCATCACGGCGCGGTCGATCGTGGCAGGAACCCCCGGCTGGTGCGGCTGCACATCTGCAGGGGCCAGCGGGTCCCACACCGGGAAGAGCCCCAGGCTGCTGAACGACGAGATGGTCGGGGACGCAGCGTCACCTGTGACGGTTCCGTGGATGATGTCGTCAGCGTCGTTGGTGGCGATCAGGTTGACGGTTGTGGTGGCTGTCAGGTTGTTGGCAGGACGGATCGTCCAAATGGAATCCCAGCGGGAGAATGTGGCGGCAGAAAC
>CAIXZV010000222.1 GCA_903924005.1 uncultured Chloroflexota bacterium
GACATAGCTGTCGCCCCAGACCGACAGTTTGGGATAGTCGTTGAGCATCGGGTATTCAAACGAGTAGTGCGCCCAAGCACCGGTGGCATCGGGCGTGGTGCTCACGGCAACGCACTCGACGTACGGAACGGGCGTGGTGGCGGTCTCGTTGTAGCTGAAACCCGCGAACCAGGTCACAACCCAGCGATCTGCCGCGCGGTCATACAGCACAACCGCGTCGCCATCCTCCTCTGTCTCGCACAACCCGCCAACACCCGTGAAGAGGGTCCGCGGCGAGACGGGGCCCGCAAGCACCGAGCCCGTGGACTTGTTAAACACCGCCATGCGGAAGTTGACCGTCTCCACAACCTGGGCCAGCCCCACGCCGATGGACGTGTCCGCGGGCCAGACCGAGATGGACATGGTGCCGCCAGGCCCGCTAAAGCCCGCGCCGAGGCCCTTCCAGCTTGTCCCCGGTGAGGGCACGGGCGTGACAGGGGCGGCAACCCCGCCTGCGGACGCCCCGTGCTGCACCACGGGGTCAAACCCTGGCTTGCCAGGGATGGGGGGCACCTGCGGCTCTTCCTCGCTTTGGCCAGCAGGTCCGCCCACCGGATCGGCATGCGCTGTGCCGGCAGCAAGCTGGCTCAGGGGAGCAGAGATGATCCCGGTCGGCGCAGGCGCAGGCGTCGGGACTGAAACCGTGGCAGTGGGGGCGGGCTGTGATGCGGCAGGGCCAGGCACGGGCACGATCATCACGCCACGGGTCGCCGCAAGCAGTCCCGCGGTCAACACGACGACGGCGACGACCGCGATCGGGGCTGCTGCGCGCGAGGATCGGACCATGCGGGGACCTGGGTGCGAACTTCCAACCCGCAAAGCCTGACACATCAGCGCAACGGACGCCCCAGCCCGGAGGTCCTACCGCGATTACGCTGGTCGACCCCCACGAATAGGTGGGGACAGGTGCTGGGGTTTCGCGAGTACGCTCAATCTGATACGGTGCCCGTGGACCCGGCGCCCGGGACATGCGTCGAGGCTGAATGCCTGCATGCCCCGCGCAACTGGAACGACTGGTTCAGAACACCCGGAGGACACGTGGGCATCTCCTCAACAATCAAGATGGCGTCGAGCGCCAGCGAGCAGCTCCAGAAGGCCATTGCGGCCTGCGAATCGTCGGCCGACGCCGTCGATCGCGGCATCTCCATCCTCGCGACCAGCGAGGATGACGAGGGCCCGATCGCGTCGAGCCGCACGGCGGCCACCGCCTGGCGCGATGAGCTCCAGACGATTGCACGTGAGCTTGGCCAGCTGACCGGTGAGCTCGATCGGCTGGTTGCGGACCTCGAGTCCGTCCAGCGCCGCCTCTCCCCGGCTGCCGCCAGGGTCCAGGAGGGCTGATGGCGCGCCACCCGGCGTCCCGCAAGGGCGCCGGCGGCGGTCGTAGCGGGGCGCAATTCCAGGCGGGGCGCCCCGCATCGAGTCATGTCCCCAACCTGTCCGACGGCGCGGTCCTCGATGCGCCCGATGCTGGCGAGGAAGCCGAGACGGTCCAGCCGGTCCTGGTTGCAGCGGACGCTGCTGCTGACGGGCTGCTGACACCGGAGCCGGAAGAACCGACGAACGCGGACGAGATGGCGGCGGGCGAACTCGGCGAGCCGGTCGTCGAAGATGAGCAGGAGCTTGCCATCGCTGCGGAGGCCCGCTCAGAGCCTGCGGCGCAGCCTGCGGCCCCTGTGGCCGCCCCTCTGGCCGCCCCTGTGCCCGACACTGCGGAGGAGACGCCCAGCGAACCCGGATCTGGGGTCGCTGAGGCCGAGGCCGAGCCCGCCGTGCAGATGGCCGACTCCCGTGGGCTCGAGCCGCTGATGGCGCTCGTTCGAGAAGCCCTCACGGAGATTGACGCCGCCCTCGAGGAGGGCGCAGGTGTCCGGGCGTCGCTGACCGCGCTCGCCTCCGGGGTTCCTGGCGACGACCGAGACGTCCTCGGCTTCCTGCGCCGGTCGCTCGCGCCCACGCAGGATCGCCTGCTGTCGGTGCTCGCCGGCCTCTCGGACGAGCGGCGTGCGCTTGACTCCGCAAGCACGGATCTGGCGCGCATCTTCAGCCGCCCGGCGTACAGCGCAGTCGGTGGTCTCGCCAAGATTGCGGAGTCCACCGCGGAGTTCCGCAGCGAGCCAATTCCGGTGGCCCCCACCCGTGTGGCTCCCGCCGCACCGGCAGCGCCCGCCCCACGGTCGGTTGCCACACC
>CAIXZV010000223.1 GCA_903924005.1 uncultured Chloroflexota bacterium
CCCGCCACCTCCACCGAGGCCAATACCCTGGTGCTTGAGGCTCCTCCGGCGGTCGCGGCCGTTGCGCCCACGCAAGCCGCAAGCGCGATGACGGTTGCCCCCGCAGATGCGACCAAGCTGGACAGCCTTGTCAGCGCCTATGTCGACGGCGTCACCTCCCTTGATGTCCAGAGCCCGGACTTCCGCAAGAAGGTTGACGACATCAGGACGATGGGCGACGAGGACGTTCGCGCCGCGTCATCCGTCTCCAACGACATGCTGGCCCGGCCGGTGGCGAACTTGGAGCACGGCGCCATCTCGGGGACATCCGATGTGAGCAAGTCCCTGCTGGCCCTGCGCCACACCGTGGAGGATCTGGATCCATCGCAGCAGGGCGACCTGCTGAGCCCGCACAAGCTGCTGGGCTTGATCCCGTTTGGCGCAGGCACCAAGCTCCGCGACTACTTTGACAAGTACCAGTCCAGCCAGACCCAGCTGAACAAGATCATCGACTCGCTGTACTCCGGCCAGGACCAGCTCCGCCGCGACAACGCCTCGATCATCGGCGAGCAGCAGCGCCTCTGGGAGATCAACGGGCGGCTCCGCCAGTATGTCTATATGGGCCAGCAGCTCGACACCAAACTGGTGGCCACGATCGCGGGGATTGAGGTCACCGATCCGGAGCGTGCCAAGGCCCTCAAGGAAGACCTGCTCTTCTACGTTCGCCAGAAGGTCCAGGACCTGCTCACGCAGCTGGCGGTTGGGGTGCAGGGCTATCTCGCGCTGGATCTGATCCGCAAGAACAACCTTGAGCTGATCAAGGGCGTGGACCGCGCCACCACCACCACGATCTCGGCGCTCCGCACAGCAATCATCGTGGCCCAGGCCCTTGACGACCAGAAGCTTGTCCTAGACCAGATCACCGCGCTCAACACCACCACCGACAACCTCATCCTCAGCACCTCCGTGCTGCTCAAGCAGCAGAGCGCGACCATCAACGAGCAGGCAGCGTCTGCAACCGTCAACCTTGAGAAGTTGCAGGCGGCCTTCGGCAACATCTACGCCACCATGGACGAGATTGACTCGTTCAAGCTCAAGGCGCTCGACAACATGGCCACCACCGTGGGCGCCTTGCAGACGGAGCTGGGCAAGGCGCAGACGTACCTGGACCGTGCCCAGCCTGCAGCAGCGCAGGCGGCGGCTGAAGCCTCTGCCGCCGCAGCGGATGCGACGTCACCCGACGGCGGCACCGCCACGCCGGCCACGCCCGCTGCACCGGGCAGCAGCCTGAGCCTCAAGTAACCCCGTGGAACGGCTGCTGCGAGCGCTGCGCTGGCGAGGCTCCCTCGCGGGGCTGGTGCTTGGCGTTGGGGCAGGGGTGGTGTTGGCGGTGAGCGGCCTCGTCTCCGGGCCGCTCGCGGCGCTGCCGGTTGCGGCCGCCCTGGTGGCCGTCGTGCTGTTGGCGCCGGGCGGCCGTGTGCCCGACCTCTCCATTGCGGCCACCGATGACGAGGTCCAGGTCCGTGAGGCGCTGGACCGGATGATGATCGCGCTGCGGTTCAAGGTGGCCGACGACCTGATGGACGAGGTCAAGCGGGTCCGCGCCTCGATCATGCTGACCCTTGAGGTGGAATCCGGCCGCGTCGCGGGCGATCCCACCGTGCACCTCATCCGGCGGACCGCGCTGGACTATCTGCCAACCGCGCTGGCGGCGTACCTGAAGCTGCCGCGCGTGGAGGCCGAACAGCGCGCGGTTGCAGACGGCCGAACCCCCCACGACGTGCTGATTGAGCAGTTGCAGCTGATGGAGGTCAAGATGCGTGAGGCCGCCGACGCGATCCTTGCGCATGACTCCGAAGCGCTGCTGGCAAACGGCCGGTTCCTGGTGGACCGCTTCGCAACCTCATCGTTGAGCCAGAGCGTGCACCGTGAGGTGGCGGCGCCCGCGCCGATGCCGGTTGAGACGGTCGAGATGGCCCAGCCTGCGCAGGAATCGGAGAAGGTCCACTGACCGCGGACGGGATCGCCGAGCCGCACATCTGCCGTTAACACAAGCGTGGTTTCATTCTGGCGTCACAAGATCGCCATGTCCACGTGGGAAATCAGAGGGGCACCGCATTCGTATGGCCGTCAACCCTCGCCGGATCGCGGCGATCCTGCTGGGCCTCGTCCTTGTCCTCGGTGTGGGGATCGGGATCGTGTCCTCGGTTCGGGACTCGCTCGCTCCCGCCGCGGTCACCGTCAGCGGGTACATCGGCTCCGAGAAGGCGGCTTTCTTCGCCGATGCTCGGGTGGTGGCGGCGCTCAAGCGCGGTGGTTTCATCGTCAAGGTCCAGACGGCCGGGTCGCGGGAGATCGCAACAAAGGACTTCACCGGCATCGACTTCGCGTTTCCGGCCGGCGCTCCGGCCGCCGAGAAGATCAGGCGCGAGCATCCGGGCACGCAGTCGGTGGTGCCCTTCTA
>CAIXZV010000224.1 GCA_903924005.1 uncultured Chloroflexota bacterium
CCCCGCGGATCTCGTGCTGTTGGCGATGGGCTTCCTCGGCCCCGAGCCCGCGCTCCCCCGCGCGTTTGGCTGTGAGCTGGACGCGCGCGGCAACGTGAAGGCCGGAGCTGACCGGATGACCTCCGTGCCGGGCGTCTTTGCGGCGGGCGACTGCGTGCGCGGCCAGTCCCTGGTGGTCTGGGCCATCCGCGAGGGCCGCACGGCCGCCGTGGGCGTGGACCGCTTCCTGATGCACGGCGAGACGGTGCTCCAGCCGTAGCGTCGCCGCCGTTTGATCACCGCTCGTGATAATCGGCAGCATTCCCGCGAGTACCGGCGCGGTACAACCCCCGAAGCGCCCCCTTGAGCGCCGTTTGATCACCACTCGTGATTTCGAGCGCGTTTAGGGCGGCTCAGGGCTCCCCGGCGCCAGATCTTGCTGCGAAATATCACGAGCGGTGTTGAAGCGACAGGGCCCGATGATCGTGGGCGTCGTGCGGGTTGTGCGAGGGGCCTGTCTGGGGGATGGGGCGCATTAGCGATGGGGGATACCCTTTAGGCGTGAATTCTGACTCCGGCCACGACGCCGATCCCGAAACCGCCGACACCGAAACCCCCGAGACGACCGCAGCCCATCCCGCCGCGGACGCCAACACCGAAGCCGCAGCCGGCGACACCGCTGCCGCCACCGCACCTGCGGACATCGACACCAACGATCCCGCTGGCACCGTCGAAGCCGACGGTTTTGCCGCGCTTGGCCTTGACCCCCGCATCCTGCGCACGATTGCCGCCCTCGGCTACGAGGAGCCCACCCCGGTGCAGGCCGCGGCCATCCCGCCGTTGCTTGCCGGCCGCGACCTCCTTGCCGAAGCCCCAACGGGCACCGGCAAGACAGCCGCATTCGCCCTGCCCATCCTGCAGGCGCTCGCCATCAACATGGACAAGGCGCGTGAGGCTGGCGCCGACGTTGGCAACCGCGGCATGCCCCGCGATGGCCGCGGCAGCAGGCCCACCGCCCTGGTCCTCACGCCCACGCGCGAGCTCGCCATGCAGGTGGCCGAGGCCATCCACAAGTACGGCCGCGAGATCGGCTGCCGCGTGGTCCCCGTGTACGGCGGCCAGCCCATCACCGCGCAGCTCGCCCGTCTGTCGCGTGGCGTGGACGTCGTGGTTGCAACCCCCGGGCGCGCCGTTGACCACATCGACCGTGGCACGCTGCGCTTTGACGACGTCCAGACCGTGGTCCTCGACGAGGCCGACGAGATGCTCGACATGGGCTTCGCCGACGACCTCGACAAGATCCTGAGCGCCCTGCCCACCACGCGTCGGACCGCACTGTTTTCCGCGACCATCGCCGGGCCCATCGCCCGCCTCGCCGAGCGCCACCTCCAGAACCCCGTCCGCGTCCGCGTGCATGCGGAGCGTGAGGTCGCCGGCGAGCAGGCCCGCGTCCGCCACATGGCGTACGTCGTACGCCGCATGGACAAGCTGGCGGCGCTTGGCCGCATCCTGGATCTTGAG
>CAIXZV010000225.1 GCA_903924005.1 uncultured Chloroflexota bacterium
GCAATCCGGATGTAGTTGTCCAGACCCACGATGGTTGGGGCAACGGGGTTGTTCACCCGGAAGTTCTTCAGGGTGAAGTCCGTGAAGGACATCCACACCTGGAACACGAGCGGGTAGAACGTGATGATGCCCATCGCGATAAACGCGGGCAGCAGGTAGAAGTACGGGCTGGCATTCCGCCGCCATGATCGGCGCGGGCGTCTGGGTAGCGTGGCCGCGATGCTCGACATGTGCGTGAACCGCCCCTCCTGCTGGAACCCGTTCCTGTGCGAAGGTGACTCGACCCCGGGTCGCGCTTGAGCCGGTGCTCCAGCGCGTGCCGGGAGCGAGGGGGGCCGCCGGTTGGCGACCCCCCCGCGATGCTCCTAGGACCTTACTTGATCCCGTTGGCGTCGTTCATGAGCTTGCACGCGCCGGCGACGGCCGTGGCCGGGTCGGTGCCCTTGTCGAGCACGGAGTTGACCGCGTCGCCGAAGGGGCCCCAATAGTTGTTGAAGAAGGTGCTCTGCGGGCGGGGCATGCCGTCAGCGGCTGCCGCGGCGAAGCCCTTGACGATGTCGCTGCTGATGGTCACGCCCGGGGCGGCCGGCACGTGGCCGGCGCCGTCGGTCATGATCTGCTCGCTGGCGGTGCCGACGAGGAGCAGCGCAACCTGGACAGCCAGGTCGACGCTCTTGCTGTTGGGGTTGATGTAGAAGCCGTCGGTGCCGGTAAGGGGGTTAGCCTTGCCCTTGGCGCCGGCCGGGATGGGGGCAACGGCGAGCTTGGCGCCGAGAGCCGTGGTGAAGTCAGCGGTCTGCCACGGGCCGTCGATGACGGCGTTGAGCTTGCCGGTCTGGAAGTCCTGCTTGAGGGCGTTCCCGTCCGTGTACCACTTGGCGCCTGCGGCCTTGAGGTCCGCGAAGTACTTGTAGGCGTCAGAGAAGCCTGTGGTGTCGGCGGTGCACTTGCCGGTGGCGTCCATGAGGGAGCCGCCGAACGCGCCGCTGAAGCCGAAGCTGTGGTAGGCGTTCTGGTTGAGGCCAAGCTTGACGGCGCCGGACTTGACGGCGGCAATCAGGGCGTCCGTGGTGGTCGGCGGGGCGGTGACGACCGTCTTGTCGTACCACATTGCCACGGCCTTGAGGGACTCAGGGACCATGTAGAACTTGCCGTCAACCTTGGAGCCGTCAACCGCGACCTGCGTGAAGCCGTCGAGCTTGCCGGTCAGGGCGGAGGTCAGGTCGGCGAGGACGCCGGCGCGGGCCTCTGAGCCCAGGTTGTCGTTCGGGGCGATGAACATGTCGGCGCCGCCACCAGCGGCGACGTCGGTCTCCCACTTCTTGAAGATGTCGGCGAACGGCTGGTCGACCACGTTGATCGTCAGGCCGGGGTTTGCGTCCGTAACGGCCTTGACGGCCTTGTTGAACGCGGTGAGCTCGCCGCCGCCGGAGGAGTAGGACTCCCACAGGGTCAGTTTGCCGGTCAGGCCGGCGGCGGCCGTCGGGGCCGCAGCGGTCGGGGCCGCAGCGGTCGGGGCCGCAGCGGTCGGGGCGGGGGTGGCGCTGGTGCCGCATGCGGCCGCGATGATCGCGACTGCGGCGACGGCCGACGCCAGCCGAACCTTGGTATTCACTGTTGTGTTCTCCTGCTGGGGATAAATGGTTGCCAGCCTGCTGGCAGCGTGGCTGCCAGCCGTGGCAGAGTCCGGATAGAACCGGTCGTTGCGGCGTCCTCCTCGAACGTCGCAGCTGTGCGGTGAAGGGCACCGGCCGCCACCGCGATCCCTGTCCGTCAACGTCGGACCCTGGCCACCTCCTGTCGCCGGCGTGGCGCAGGGCCGGAGGAGCCGCGGATCACAAGCCGCGTTTCCAGCCGAACCTGCTGCGGGAATGGATCCCGTCGTTCTACGACGGACAAAAGAAGGCGCACTGCGCTCTCGCCTTTCAGGCGGATCGGCTGGTGCACCGTGGTGAGGGGCGGGTCGGTGAACTGGCTGAGGTCGAGATCATCGAAGCCGACGACCGAGATGTCCTCAGGGACCCGAAGCCCCTCGTCGCGCGCGGCGCGCAAGACGCCAACGGCGATTGCGTCTGACATCGCGAGCACGCCGGTTGGGCGCAACCCGCTGCTCCACGCCCGGCGGAAGGCCACCATGCCGCCATCGATGCTGGCTGGGGCGACAACGAAGCTGGCCGGAACGATCTCGATGCCCTCCGCAAGGGCGGCGGCGCGGTAGCCGCGGAGACGACGACCCATGACGCCATCCGGCTCAAGCTGGTCTGCGGTACCCGGGAACGGAGGCTCCACGCCAACGATCAGCAACTCCGTGTGACCCAGATCAATCAAGTGCTGGGCCGCGGCACGTGCGCCGCCCTCGTCATCGATGTCCACGGTTGGCTGATCCGGCATGGCGGACGAGTCCACCATGACCAGCGGGACGCCCGCGGCACGGATCTGCTCCACTTCGGGATGACCCGCGGAGAGGCCCACGGCCACAACGCCGTCAACGGTTGCGTGGTCCATCGCGCGCGCCAGCGAACCGCGCAGCGGCGAGATGAAGTGCAGGGCGTATCCCTCAGCTTCGGCAGCCAGGGCGACGCCCTCAAAGAACGCGCCGAAGAACGGGTTGGAGAAGATGACCGCAAGCGCCTGCGGCGTGAGCACGCCGATCGTCAGCGTCCGGCGCTGCGTGAGCATCCGGGCGACGGGGTGCGGGCGATATCCCAGCGAGACGGCAACATCCCGAATCCGGCTGGCCGTTTCCGGCGCCAGCCGATCGGGGCTGTTGAACGCGAACGACACTGCGGTCTTGGACACGCCCGCTTCACGGGCGACGTCTGCGATCCGCGGCCGGCGCGGGGTCCGTTCCTCCACGATCTCCTCGCTGGTCCAACTGCGGCCGTCCTGCACGCCCGGGCGGGTGTCCCGGTATGCGCGTGGAACAAGAATGTTGCAGTTGGAGGCCCATGAACCGGTTTAGCAAACCGGTTTAGCGGAGATTAGTAAACGACCCGCAACCTGTCAAGGGGTGATTTGACGTGGGTGGCGCACCCAACCCAGCGGCCTCCGCACCGGGCGGGCAACCACGCAGTCGGGCGCGGGCTGGCATGATCACGGCGTGATCCGCCAATTCCTCGACATGCCCGCGGGCGTCCGCATCTTCTTGGGCTATGCATTCCTGATCCTGGGCGGGATCGGGGTATCGATGCGCTACGTCATCGACATGGCCATCAGCGCGCCGGTGTCCCTGCCCGGCATTGTGGACATGGTGCTGCTTGCCTACACCATCTTCACCACCACGCTGGTGCTCCAGCGCAAAGAGGCGTCGCGGAACCTCGCGCTGGGGCTCAGCACC
>CAIXZV010000226.1 GCA_903924005.1 uncultured Chloroflexota bacterium
CGCCATCGTTGGCGGTCCCTTGGCATTTTTGCTTGTTGAACGAGGAGGCAACTTGTAAGGATTGCTTACAAGTTCGATTTTGCGAGAAGATGCCGGGATTGGCGCGCGAGCGTCCCGCGAGCACCGGCCATGGATGGCTCAGCTTTATACACATCTTCTCGCTGTTGCTTTCCCATGGTCATCCCTCACGCACTCCCGCCGTCTTCATCCCCGGTGTCCGTGCCAGCCTCGTGCGCGGTCTCGGCCCCACCGGCTACAGCCAGCCGCCTTGCCTGGTTCCCGTGTCCCGCGGTCAGAGTGCCACGGGCGCCGGACGCCGGCATGGCCTCCCCTCTGGTCCTGCGGACGCAGACAGGCGACCGCACCCCGTCCCCCGCGCCAGCCGGCGCTAGCACACCTGGGGACTCCTCGCGTCAGGCTGACGCATTTCGCTCTGCAGCAGGGAATACAGCGTGATGGCGGCTTGCACCCGGAGCCAGCCGCGCCACAGGACTTCTGCCCCGGGGGTCCCATCGCCCGTGCGCCCCAAAAAGCCGCCGAGTTGTGCCAGCCAGCGCACCACCGTGCCGAGGGGCGGGGCGACCGCGGGCGCCGCGTCTCCGGTGGCCAGCATGGCGATGACGTGCCATTCCTCCGGCGCGAAGGCGACGCTGCAGGGGACCGTCGGGGTGAGCTGCCCCAGCCGCGCCAGCCAATGGAGCCGCCAGGCTAACACGAGACACAGCCCAAGACACGCGAGCAACCGTGAGCGCGTATGCAGTTGCAATTGCTCCACGTGGCACCCCGTCTTCAGAATGCGGAAGAACACCTCGATCTCCCACCGCGCCGCATAATAGGCGATGACCCGCCGGATGTCGGGCAGCGTATTGATCGACAGGGAGGTCAGCAACACCCAGTCGATGCGGTCCTCCCCCGACGGGGGGGCCAGTTCGCGCACGTTCACCACGTGCACCGTCACCGGCGACAATTTCTGCCCCACCCGGTGCGGAGGGCGCAACGTCACGGTCAGCGCATAACGCGCACAGACCGCCTGGCGCGCGCACCGGCCG
Source organism: uncultured Chloroflexota bacterium (assembly GCA_903924005.1). Classification (GTDB taxonomy): domain Bacteria; phylum Chloroflexota; class Limnocylindria; order Limnocylindrales; family CSP1-4; genus CAIXZV01. The sequence goes on from CAIXZV010000226.1 coordinate 1,050, forward strand.
GGCACTGCCGGCACCTCCAGGGTCACCAAGGCGCGCCGCGGGGAGAGCCCCAGCAACAATTTCAACCGCACGGCCCGCTGCTGTCCCACGAGGTGGACCATCCGATCCTGGCACGCCCGGATCACCCAGTCCGCCGTGCCGGTCGCCGCCGCCGCCTCCGCATAAATTTCGTAGAGATCGCCTTCCCGGTCGGCCACGCTCACCACCTTGGTGGTCGGCGCCTGCGTGGCGAGCGCGCAGGCGTCCCGATACCCGTCGCGCCAGCGCACACTCTCTTTGTCCTCCAACGGTTTGCGCCGATGGGCCTGCGTCCGCGTAATGCCTTGTAACACGGTCCGCACCAGCATCGTGACGCGCCACACCCCCAGCGGGCGCCGATCCGGCGTGACCACGTACTGCACATGGGCCAAGCAGCCCACCCGTTTCGGGGAGAGCGGGCCGACCCCCTCACTTGCCTGCGTTTGCCGCGCAATCGGCTTGCCGGTATAATCTAGTTCCGTGGTATCTTGGATCGCCAGCACCACGGGCTCCGCCTGCACCCGGCGCAGCGTCATCGTCTGATGGGGGGCCAGAATCACGGCCAACGTGACATATTTGGATTTCACCAGCCGATAGGCGGCCATGGTCTCAGCCCATCCCTGCTGACAGACAGCCGCCACCGAGGCGGCTAAGTGCGTCCACCAGGCGGTCGCCAGGTGAAAGAACCGCGCATTGCGGCGCACATCTTTGCAGTCGATCGTGCCAAATTCCTCCTGAATCCACTCCATCGGCGGCCTCCATACCCGAATGATTGGTGCAAGAGTTATTTCCGGTTTGCCGACCAATAAACAGCGGACAGCGCCTGATACGCCAGGGCGGGAGTGTCGACTGTCAAAATGTGTATAAAGCTGAGATCCTGACCCCGGAGGGCACGCTGGCGGTGGTAGAGTGGCAAAAGAAAGCGACACCCGAACTCGGCGGCCC
>CAIXZV010000227.1 GCA_903924005.1 uncultured Chloroflexota bacterium
GGTCATCGCCGGTAGGATACGGGCGCCATGACCAAGCAGCGCCGGGGCTCCCAGTCAGCGCCTCGCCGCGCCCGTCCCGCACGCAGCGCGCGGCATGACGGCTTTGGCCGCCTCGTGGATCGCGCGGTCGCCAGCATCCCGCTCCAGTTCCGCGCGGCGCTGGACAACGTTGCCATCGTGATCGCCGATGAGCCCTCGCGGGAACAGCTCCGCGAGAACGGCCTCGGCTACGACGAGACGCTCTACGGGCTGTACGAGGGCGTGCCGCTCAACGAGTGGGGCGGTGACTGGGCGCCGGTCCCCACGCGGATCCTGGTGTTTCGCCTGCCGCTGGAAGAGGACTTCCCGGATCCCGACGACCTTGCTGACGAGGTCCGCATCACCATCCTGCACGAGCTTGCCCACCACTTGGGCATCGATGACGAGGACCGTCTGGCCGAACTCGGTATCGACTGACCGCGGGCCCGGCGGCGCGGCCGTGATTGGCGGCAGCTACCCCTTGAGCGAGAGCACGCCGGCCACGAGCGACAGCAACGCGACCGCGGCGGTGATGGACAGCCCAACGGTGAACCACGGGTCCAGCGCGTGCCGCATGGCGGCTGGCGTCCGGCGGCCGCGTTCAAGACCCCCCGTGTAGTGCGTCAGTGCCTCAAAGGCGTACACAGCCGGAGCCGCAGCAAACGCCTCGGCCAGGAACAGCAGGGTGCCAAACGCAAACACAAGCACCGCAACCGCCGGCGCCACGAGCGGCAGGGGGAAGCCAGCGTCAAGCTTCAGGCCAGTTGTCAGGAGACCGGCGGCCTCGGCCCCGGCCATCACCCCCAGCAGGACGATGAACTGCGAGCCAACCGAGAACAGCGTCACGGTCAACGCCAGCGCGGGACGCAGCCGCGCAAGGCGGATCGAGCGCCGCAGCGCCTCCGCAACGCCCACGTCGCCCAGCACAATCCCGGCCGCGGTATAGCTGAACGGCACCCCGACGATGAGCGCGGTCACCAGCGTGACGGCGGTGTCGATGGCGTCCACAGGCGGGATCACCGCGTGGACAAGCGCGTTGGCGATCGCGCCGACGATGGCGCTGATGACGCCCACCACCACTTGGGCCACCAGCAGCTGCCAGAAGCGGGCCCGGGCGATGGCGATGGACTCGCGCAGGCGGAGCGGGCGACCTTCAGCGCGGCCGCCGATGATGGCCACCGCGAGGCCGCGCGCATCAACCGCCGCGCCAACGTAGCCCGCCGCCGCTGGCAGGACCGCCAGCATCAGCCAGAGCGCCCAGAAGGGCGGCCCGTCGCCAACTGGCCCAGACGGGCTTCCCGGTGCCGCGAGGGAGACGAGCGCTGCCAGTGCGATTGCCGGGCCAACCGTGACCGTGACGAGGAACCCGATATAGAACGAGGCACCACGGAGGCCGCTGTCCGAGCGCGTCAGCAGATCGAACGCCTGACCGGCCAGCTTGCGGGGCGCCAGCGGGATCGCAAGCAGCGTCTCCGTCGGCGTTGGGCGTGGCGGCGGCAAGACGCCTGGCGGCGGCGGGGGCGGCAGCAGCGGGCCGATGAAGGCGCCGTCGAAGGCCTCGCGCATCACGCGGCGGGGAGCAGCGGCGCAGCGGCCAGGAGTTCGCCAAGGCGCTCAAGCGCAACGTTGCCGCCCGAGGCGATGACGCAGACCCTCTCGCCGTCGCGAAGCGGCACCGCACCCGCCAGCACGGCTCCCAACGCGGCCGCCCCCGCGGGCTCCAGCACCTGCTTGAGACGCTCCAGCGCAAAGCGCATCCCCGCGAGGATCTGGGCGTCCTCCACCAGCACCACCCCGTCCACATAGCGTGCGGCGATCTTGGTCACGAGACGGCCGGCAATCGGCGCCATCAGGCCGTCCGCAACAGAGCTGGGCGTGATGGGCACCGGCACGCCGCCGCCGGCCAGCGCGCGGTGGAGCGAGTCAGCGCCAACAGGTTCCACGCCAAACACGCGGACATCCGGCCGCGTCTCGCGTAGCGCCACCGTCACGCCACCCAAGAGTCCCCCACCGCCCACCGGCACCACCACGACATCCACATCTGGCAGGTCTTCCAGGATCTCCAAGCCGCAGGACCCGGTCCCCAGCAGCACTTCGGGGTCGTCGTATGGGTGGACCAGTGTGAGGCCGCGCTCCTGGCGCAGCTCCTCAAGGCGCACCCGCGACTCGCCCACGTGGCGGCCGTGGAACACCACCTCCGCGCCATATGCCAGACACGCGGCCACCTTGCCCGGGACGGCGCCCTCGGGCATCACCACGGTCATCGGCACGCCCAACTCGCGGCACGCCCAGGCGTAGGCCTGACCGGCGTTCCCCGCGGACATCGTGATGGCGCCACGGGTCCGCTCGTCGGCGCCCAGGGACGCGATCCTCGCCAGCGCCGCGCGCGGCTTGAACGAGCCGGTCTTCTGCAGGTGTTCCGCCTTGATATAGAGGCGGTCATCCGCGAGACGGGCTCCCCGCGCCGCCATGGCGAACCGCGCGGCCGTGGCCGATGACAGCATCTGCGTGTGATGAAGCCGCCCAGCCAGCTGCTCGCGCGTGGCGCGGATGCCGGCCAGGGTCACAGGGGTTTCGCGCATGACCCGAGTATGGCCCGGCGCCGCCGGTGGGGCTAGTTGCGTTCTTGCGCAACTTGTGAGACGATCCGGGTGTGATCGACCTGAC
>CAIXZV010000228.1 GCA_903924005.1 uncultured Chloroflexota bacterium
CAGGCGGGCGGCCAGACGCTGATCTTCCAGGTGGGCATGGGGCACTGGGTGCGTGGGCGCTGGGTATTTGAGCAGTGGACGTGCGACCGGCTGACGCCGGAGGACGAGACGCGGATGCTGGACGCATTCACCGGACGGGTGCAAGAACTGTGCACGGAGCGCGGCATCGGGCTGGGTCAGGCGCGCCTTGTCCACTGGTGGGAAGCAGAGGTGGTGGCGTACGAGTCGGGGCCAGACTCGGCGATGGCGCGCCATCCCGGGAACACCTGGCCGTCGCTGCCGTGGTTTGACTTCCTGACGAGGGTGGTCCAGCCAGCGCCGGTGACGGTGAAGGGAGCGTTCGAGTTTGGCCTCAAGTCGCTCGCCAAGGCGATGCACGCAGCCGGGCTCATTGAGACCACGTGGGACGAGGGCCCCGGCGACGGTATGGGCGCCATGATCGGCGCGTTCTGGTGTGACCGGGAGGCCGTCCGCCTCGGCGTCTCGATGCGGGACCTGCCGCTGATGGCCGGCATCGGCAAGTACAACGAGGTGGACTGCCGCGCGATGGGGGAGCTTGTGCGCTGGCTCCGCGCCAATCGCTAGGAGACCCGCCGGCCGCGCCGGTGGCACACTGCGCGTATGGAAGCTCCACCGTTCCGCGTCCTCGTGGTTGACGACGAGCCCCCGATTGTTGATCTGCTGACCGGGTATCTCGAGCGAGAGGGCTGGGCGGTGGCGGCAGCGTCGGACGGGCTCTTGGCGCTTGATGCGGTACGCAAGCACAACCCGGACGTCGTCATCCTGGACGTGATGCTGCCGGGTCTGGACGGCGTGGAGGTGTGCCGGCGCCTCAGGGCGTTCTCTGACGCCTATGTGCTGATGCTGACGGCGCGCGGCGAGGAGATCGACCGCATCGTCGGGCTCACCGTGGGCGCTGATGACTATCTGGTGAAGCCGTTCTCCCCGCGTGAGGTGGTTGCGCGCCTCAAGGCGTTTCAGCGCAGACCGCGGCGGAGCGGCGCCGGGGCGGGCGTGAGTGGCGGCGCCGCCGACCAGTCGCCCGGTCTTGCGCTGGACGAAGGACGTCGAGCCGTCCACGTGGACGGGGCGTCCGTGGAACTCACGGCACTGGAGTTCAACCTTCTTGCGGCCATCGCCCGCGCCCCGGGGCTTGTCGTGACGCGCGACGCGCTGTTGGACGCGGTGTGGGGCCCGGGGTACACCGGCGACGACCACCTGCTCGACGTCCATGTCGCCAACGTGCGGCGCAAACTGGGCGACGACCCGGGGGCGCCCCGCTTTGTCGAGACCGTGCGCGGTGTGGGGTTCAGATTGCGGGACCACGGGCCAGAGGCCGATTGATGCTGCCGCGCTCGCTCCGTGCCCGGCTCCTTGTCGCGTTCGCCTTGGTGGGTGCAGCAGCCCTGGCCACTGTTGGGGTCGCTGTGCTCCTGATTGGCCCTGCCTACTTTGCCGAGGCGATGGGCCATCTCCCCGGCGACCCGATGGGTGAGGCGATGGCCGAGTCCACGCAGCTCGCCTTTGCCGACGCGATGCGCCGGACGCTTCTGGCGGCGTCGGTGAGTGCGCTTGTGGCATCCCTGGTGATTGGCCTGGCCGTAGCTGCGCGGATTGCCCGGCCGATGACGACGATGGCTCGCGCCGCCAACCGGATCGCTGGCGGTCACTATGACGAGCGCGTCCCGGCGGATGAGCCCGGCGAGCTGGGTGACCTGGCGATGTCGTTCAACGAGATGGCGGCGTCCCTGGAAGCCACCGAGCGGCGGCGGCTGCAACTTGTCGGGGATGTGGCACACGAGCTGCGCACGCCTCTCGCCACGCTTGACGGCTACCTCGAAGGGCTTGAAGACGGCGTGGTTGGGCCAACCCCGCAAACCTGGCACCTGCTGCGGTCCGAGACGGCGCGGCTCACCCGGCTGGTCAACGAGCTCTCCGAACTCTGGCGGGCCGAGGCG
>CAIXZV010000229.1 GCA_903924005.1 uncultured Chloroflexota bacterium
CCGCGTGTTTGACCACGTGATCGTTGCGGTCCTGGGGAACCCGCGCAAGTCGCCGCTCCTGACCGCTGCCACACGCGTCACGATCATCGAGGCGGCGATTGCCGCGGACGCCACCCTGGCCGGACGTGTGGAGGTCCGCACGTTTGACGGGCTGACCGTGGAGTTCTGCCGGCTGGTTGGCGCGGCGTCCCTGGTCCGCGGCCTGCGGGCAATCGCAGACTTTGAGACCGAACTGCAGCTGGCCCACAACAACCAGCAGCTGGCGCCCGACATCGACACGGTGTTCTTCATGACGTCGCTTGAGCACAGCTACGTCAGCTCCAGCCTCGTGAAGGAGATCGCGCTCTTTGGCGGCGACGTGTCGCGGATGTTGCCGCCCGAGGCTGATGCCGCGGTTCGGACGGCGCTCGCCCGACGTTGACGAGGCGCCGCAGGGGCAGACCCCTCGCGTGCGATAATCCGCCCATCGCCCCGCGGAGGGCCTAGCCTGGGGAGCCGAGCCCTGGACATCATCTTTCTGGTCGAGCGCCTCGAGTCGCTGATTGCCAACGGCAGGTCCATGCCGCTGACCCGCAACGTCATCGTGGATCGCGAGGCGGCCCTCACCCTGATTGACGAGCTTCGCTCTGCCGTGCCCGAGGAAGTCCGGGCGGCAAAGCGGATCAGCCATGATCGAGAGAAGATCATGGAGCACTCCCAGGAGGAAGCCGAGCAGGTTGTTGCGCGGGCCCAGGAGCAGGCGGCCTACCTGATCTCGGAGCGCGGCCTCACCGAAGAGGCTGCTGCCCAGAGCGAGCAGATCATCGCCCGGGCCCAGGCGGACGCCGCCGCAACGCGCAACGGCGCAGACGAGTACGCAAACTCCGTCCTCAGCGATCTCGCGGCAGAAGTGGATCGCACGCTCGCCGCAATCGAGGGCGGTCTGCACCTGCTTGAGGAGCGCCGAGCTGCGTACGCTGCGTCCATTGCGCCCGCCGCGCCGGTTGCGGCGCCCGCGCTTGCCATGGCCCCGGAGTACGAGCCTGAAGAGGATGAGCGCCGGGCCGAGGCGTATGCGCCGCGCCGCGGGGACAGGGACGCAGACGGCTACGGCCGACGGTGAGTGCGTCGGATCCGCATCCCACCAGACCGGTTGACCCGGTTGGAGACCCGCTGACGTTTGCGGTGTCCGGCGTCTTGGCCGAGGCGCCTGGCAGCGTGCGCGAATACCGGATTGAAGACGCCAGCCTTGACCCGGGTGAGGGGTTCGTTCTGGCGGAGCCCCTGACGGGCGGCATGCGGCTGCTGCGCACCAACCGCGGGCTCATCGTTGAGACAGACCTGCAAACGGGGCTTGCCGGCGAGTGCGTCCGCTGTCTGCGGCCAACGGTCACGCCAATCAGGATCCGCCTCGAGGAGGAGGTCCTGCCCACCATCGACCTCGGCAGCGGCATCCCTGTCGTGCTGGAGGAGGGGGAGGACCCCGAGACCGCGCGTCTGACCGACCATCACGAGCTGGAGCTGCGCCCGCTGCTGGCAGAGGCCATCAGCCTTGAGGCGCCCCTGGCACCTGTATGCGAAGAGGACTGCCCCGGTCTGTGCATGGAGTGCGGGGAGCGTCTGGTGGCGGGTCACAGCCACGGTGACGGTCCCATTGACCCACGTCTGGAGGCGCTGCGGGCGTTCCGGGTCGACGCGGACGGCGAATAGGGGATAGACTCCCGCCCGGCCCATGACACGCGGTTGCGCCACGGCGCGCCCGGCCACGGTGCCCAACCAGACGAAAAAGCAGCGGGGACATCCCGCGCGATGAGCCCCGAGAGGAGCAAGAACCTACATGGGTGTGCCGAAGCGAAAGGTCGCTCACGCGCGGCAGATGGACCGGCGGAGCCACCACGCGATCACCCTGCCGACGCTCGTTGACTGCACGCACTGCCACGAGCCGAAGCTGCCGTACCGGGTCTGCCCGAGTTGCGGCTGGTACAACGGCCGTCAGGCTGTTGACCTGAAGCCGGCGGGTGGGTCCGCGGGCGAGGAGAACGCGTAGCCGGGTCGTGAGACCTTCAGTCGATCTCGGTTCGGGCAGCCTGGCGCCCCGGCGCGGCGTCCGCGTCGCGGTTGACGCGATGGGCGGCGATCTGGGTGCTCCGGAGAACGTCCCCGGCGCCGTCGGGTGGGC
>CAIXZV010000230.1 GCA_903924005.1 uncultured Chloroflexota bacterium
GCTGCTGCTCGGCATCGCGGCCGCGCTGGTGGTGCTCGGCCTGGCCATCGTCCCGTTCCTGAACCCCGTCTGGGTTGGCTTTGAGCAGGACCGCAGCAGCGTCACAGCCTGGACCGGCTACACGGAAGGCGTCGTCCAATCTGTGACGGCCTCCGTTCTGCATGACCTTGTCATCGGTCCGCCAGACTTTGCGGTCACGGTGGATGGGACGCCGGTGCTCAACGAGCGTGAACGTGAACACATGCGTGACGTTCGGCGCGTGTTCAGCTCCTTCTTTGTGGTTGCTGGCGTTGGCCTGCTGATGCTTGTCGGCGCATTTGCTGTTGCCCGCGGCGAGGCGCGCAAGCATCTCTGGCAGTGGCTGAGCCGTGCCGGCCTGGTCACGGCGGGTGCCACCGTGGTGGGTGGCGTGGCGGCGCTGCTGTTCTTTGATGCCGCCTTCGAGATCTTCCATGAACTGTTCTTCCCGGCCGGAACCTATCTCTTCGATCCACGGACGGAGCGTCTCGTCCAGCTCTTCCCGGAACAGTTCTGGGTGGAGAGCGCCACGTGCGTTGGGGTTGTCGTGGTCCTGCTGGGTCTAGCGCTGGGTCATCTGGGCAACCGTCGCGCCAGCGGCACGCCTCTCCTGAGCTTCGGTCGGTGAACGGCGGCATTCCCATCGCCCGGATCGCCGGCGTTGAGATCCGCGTCTCGCTGACGCTTGCGCTGCTGCTCGCTGTGGTCACGCTGCTTGGTGCGGAGCAGGCGGCGGCCACGGCCCCGGGTCTCAGCATGGTGATCCAATGGCTGATCGGCGGCGCTGCGGCGCTGCTATTCCTGGTCAGCGTCGTCGGCCACGAGCTCGCCCACGCCCTGATTGGGCGAAGCCGCGGCGTGCCAACAGGTTCGGTGGTTGTTGGCTTCATCGGCTCGCTTGCGCCGCTCACGATCCAGGCGGCAAAGCCGGCCGACGAGCTGGCAATCGCCGTTGCGGGTCCGCTGCTCTCGCTGGGCGTGGCAGCTGTCCTGCTGCCCGCGGCATTCATCGTGGATGGCGCGTCACCATTCTTGTCCGCCCTCGCTGGCGGTGCGCTTGTCGTGGGTGGCCTCAACCTCGTCATGGGCGTTGTGAGCTTCCTGCCAGGTCTGCCGCTCGACGGCGGTCGAGTTGTGCGCGCAATCGCTTGGGCCCGCACTGGGGACCCTGACAAGGCTGGGCGCATCACCGCAAAGGGTGGGCGACTCCTCGGGTGGGCGGTCGCCGGTGCTGGGCTTGTGTTTGCGCTGGTGGACCTGCCGTCGGAGGCCCTGCTCCTGATCGCGCTTGGCTGGCTGCTGGGCGGCGGGTCGCGGACACTCGAAAAGCGTCTGGCGCTTGAGGCCGCGCTCCGCGGCGTAACGGTTGCGGATGCCCTTGTGACCGACATCCTGCGTGTGCCGGCGGGTCTCACGGTGGATACCTTCGCCGGGCGGATTGCCGCTGGCGAAGGGGGCGGCGTGGCCGTGGTGATGCAGGGCGATACCGTGCTTGGCGTGCTTGGTGGGGGCAAGCTCAAGAGGATTGGCGCCAAGCGGCTTGCAGCGGTTCGCGCTGGAGAACTGGTGGCTGACCAGGTCGATGTGCTGCCCGTGGCCCCGGATGCCACCCTCTGGTCGGCGATTGAAGTGCTCAATACCCGCGGGTTTGACGGGTTGGCGGTGACCGCGGACGGCCAACTGCTCGGCGTGGTCAGCCGTGCCAGTGCCAGCGAGGTGATCCGCGCCCGTTGGCCGGACGCCGCCGCCCCGCGCGGGCGACGCCGCGGCCGCTGACACACGGTGCTCGCGGAGCCTGACGCGCTCCTCCCCGTGGAGTTGGCGCGAGCCGTAGGGCTTGACGCGCCGGCGGCGCTTCCCGCCGAGCCCGACATGTCGCCCGAGACCGCCCTCGGACGCGTCCTTGCCTCGCCCGTTCTGGCCGCGATGTCCCTGCCCCCGTGGGATAACTCCGCGATGGACGGCTACACGATCCGAGCAAGCGGTGTTGCCGCCAGCGGGGCGGGTTAGCCCGCGCGTCTTCGCCTGATCGCAGGGGTGGCGGCGGATGCCGCGCCGCAGGTTGCCGTCACGGCCGGGAGGGCAACCCGGATTGCAACCGGGTCGCCCATCCCGCCAGGGGCAGATGCTGTTGTTGCGGTGGAGCAGACCGCGCCGATGGATGCCGGCGGGCGAGAGGGTGCTCGCGGGCCCGACGCCGCGGCCGCGACGCCGCGGCCGCGACGCCGCGGCCGCGTCCGCGTCAAGTTGGCCGGGGGCAGGGGAGTCACGTGCGCTCGGCGGCCGCCGCTGCCGGCCTGACGCCCGCCCTTGGCGTCGGCCGGGTAGGATCAGCCCTGGAGGTTCCATGGACCGAAACGATGCCCCCCGCGCCGAGCGTCGGCGCCTTACCCATGTTGACCGCGGTGGTCGACCCCGGATGGTGGACGTGAGCGCCAAGCCCGCCACCGCGCGCCGTGCCGTCGCCGAGGCCGAGGTGGCTGTCGGCGCCGAGACCCTGAGCATGGTGATCGACGGCGGCGGCGCAAAAGGCGACGTCCTCACGGTTGCCGAGCTGGCTGGCGTCATGGGCGGCAAGCGCACGTCCGAGCTCATCCCGCTCTGCCATCCGATTGCGCTCACGGATCTCGTGGTGTCGATCATCCCGGACCGTGTGGCCAGCTGTCTTCGGATCCGCGCAGAGGCCGCCACCATCGGCCCAACCGGCGTTGAGATGGAGGCGATGACCGCAGCCGCTGTTGCCGCGCTCACCGTGTATGACATGGTCAAGGGCGTTGAGCGCGGCGTCCAGGTGCGCAACCTGCGTTTGGTGTCCAAGTCGGGCGGCAACAGCGGGGAGTGGCACCGTCCGCCCGAGACGCAATACCCGGACGCGGCACGGCCCCGCCCCAAGCCGGGCGACCGGATCGCCGGGCGCGTCGGGCGCCACAAGCCCGGGGGCTGAGCCCGATGGCGCAAACTGCGCTGGTGCTGACGGTGAGCGATCGTGTCGCCGCCGGCACCCGCGACGACGCATCCGGACCAGCCATCGCCGCACGCCTGGCGGAACTTGGATGGACCGTGGATCACGCCCTTGTCCCAGACGACCGTGACCGCATTGCCGCAGCCCTGCGTGACGCGGCCGCCCTTCATTCGCTGGTCATCTCCACCGGCGGGACCGGGCTGACGCCGCGAGACGTGACGCCACAGGCCACCGGTGGCGTGCTGGACTACGAGATCCCCGGGATCCCCGAGGCGATGCGCGCGGCTGGTCGCCTGACAACCCCGCTTGCAGACCTGTCGCGGGCAAAGGCGGGCGTCATCGGCCGCAGCCTTGTCATCAACGTGCCCGGTTCACCACGGGGCGCCCTAGAGTCTCTGGAAGCCGTGCTTGCGTTGCTGGATCACGCCGTGCGGACGCTCGCCGGGCCGTACGATCACGAGGCTGCAGGACAGGTCCCCGGTCCGGCTTCCGCCAACACAGACGAACGCGAGGACCCCTAGAACATGAACGGCGCCTTCAGCGATGTCCCGGCCTACCCGCTGGTTCTGCCCATCTTCTGGGGCGCGATGGCGGTCTTTCTGCTGGTGGTCGTCCGCCATGTGAAGGTGTGGTCAATGGCGGCCGCGATCCCGCCACGCGCGGGCGTGGACGTCCGGCGTCGCCTCGGCGGTCTCATCCGCTACGCGATCATCCAGACGCGGATGTACCGGGAGTCCCGCGTGGGCGTGATGCACCTGGGCCTGTTTCTGGGTTCCATCATCCTGCTGATCGGCAACATGAACTTTGTCACCTGGGGCCTCTTTGAGGCCGTGGTGGCGTGGCCGCTTGACGGCTTCTTCTGGCACCTGCTGCTTGCAGTCCAGAACGTTGTCGCCATTGCTGCGCTTCTGGGCGCCGCATACGCCTTCTTCCGTCGGCTTGTTGTCCGCCCCGCGCGCCTCACGCTGTCGCGGATGTCGTTGCTCACGCTGGTCTTCATCACCCTGGTTGTGGGCACAGAGACCATCGCGCAGGTCTTCGAGTCGGTTGCCAGCGGCGGCATCACGGGTGCTTGGCTGGCCAACGGCCTCGCCCCATTGTTGGGTGGAATGGCCAAGGACACCGCCGTTGCGGTGTACGCCGGGTTCTTCTGGATGCACATGCTGGTGCTGTCTGTCTTCCTCGTCTACATCCCGTTCAACAAGCACTTCCACGTCTACGCAAGCTTCGTCAACATCTGGCTGCGCAAGCTTGAGCCGCGCGGTCAGCTGCCCAACATGGACCTTGAGTCCGAGACCGCGTCGTTTGGCATCCGGACGCTGGCGGACTTCAGCTGGAAGGACATGCTTGACGGCTTCACCTGCACCGAGTGTGGGCGCTGCCAGCAGGCCTGCCCGGCGTTCAACACCGGCAAGCCGCTCAACCCAAAGCTGCTCATCATGAACATCCGGCGCGAAGCCACGCTTGCCGAAGCCGGGCTGCCGCTGATCCCCAACTCGCCCGGTGTCGTGGCAACGTACGGCCTGGACGACAGCCTCAAGCCCGCCGCCGTGGCACGCCCGGTCATCGACAACATCATCTCGTACGACGCCGTCTGGGACTGTCTGACGTGCGGCGCCTGCGTTGAGGCGTGCCCGGTGACCATCGAGCACGTGGACAAGATCATCGGGATCCGGCGCAACCTTGTGCTCGAGGACAGCAAGTTCCCAGCCGAGCTTACGGCAGCCTTCCGGGGCATGGAGAGCGTCTCCAACCCGTGGGGTCAGCCGCCTGCCGCCCGCCTGGACTGGACCAAGGGTCTGCCGTTCAAGGTCCAGACCGTGGCCGAAGTGAAGGCCGCTGGTCTGCTCGACGCGCTGGAGGTCCTCTACTGGGTTGGGTGCGCGGCCGCCTTTGATGACCGGAACAAGAAGGTTGCCCGCGCGGTGGCCACGTGTCTTGAGGCGGCCGGCATCTCGTTTGCGGTCCTTGGCCAGGAAGAGGCGTGCACAGGCGATCCCGCCCGCCGCATGGGCAACGAGTACGTCTTCCAGATGTTGGCCACGGCCAACGTGGAGACACTCAAGAAGTACGGCATGGGCGAGAAGACCATCGTCACCGCCTGTCCGCACTGCTTCAACTCTCTGGGCAACGAGTACACCCAGTTTGGCGGCAACTTCAGCGTGAAGCACCATTCCCAGTTCCTCAGCGAGCTGGTTGCGAAGGGCCGGCTCAAGCTGGACAAGAAGGGTCTGCCGCAGCGCACCATCACGTACCACGACTCCTGCTACCTCGCCCGCTACAACGGCGTGATTGCAGAGCCGCGCAAGATCATCAGCGCCATCCCGGGGCTCGAGTTCACCGAGATGGACAAGCACGGTCGCCAGAGCTTCTGCTGCGGCGCCGGCGGCGGTCGGATGTGGATGGAGGAGGCCCGCGGCCAGCGCGTGAACGGCGCAAGGACGCTCCAGGTGCTCGACACCAAGGCGGACCTTGTGGCCACGGCCTGCCCGTTCTGCATGGTCATGCTCCGCGACGGCCTCACCGATGCCGGCCATGGACCAGATACCGAGAACCCCGTGACCGCCCAGGACATCAGCGAGCTGCTCGCGGCCTCGCTGGCGCCCATCGCAGACCGCAATGTGCCGGAGGGCCGGCGGCTCAGCGTCGTCTAGGCGCAAATCCCAGGAGGCTCAACGTGGCGTCGTCCCCGGTCCACGGCTCGGTCCGCCTCACGGAAGACCAGCGGCTGCTGCGTGACGCCGTCCGCGTCCTTGCCGACGAGCGGGTGGCGCCTCGCGCTGCGGAGATTGACAAGATCGGTGAGTTCCCGCAGGACCTCCGCCGCCTCCTGGCAGACCAGGCCGTCTTCGCCATCCCGTTCGCGGAACGCCACGGGGGTCTGGGCGCAGACCTGCTAACCCTTGCGCTTGCAATTGAGCAGCTCAGCCGGCATTGCGCAACCACTGGGCTGATGCTTGCGGTCCAGGCACTCGGCGCCATCCCCATCCAGGTTGCCGGCACGGAGGAGCAGCAGGAGCGCTGGATCCCGGGCCTCGCGTCGGGGGACAAGATGATCGCCTTCGGTCTCACTGAGGCGGACGCCGGGTCTGACCCGGGCGGCATCCGAACCCGGGCCGTTCGTGATGGCGACGAGTACGTCATCAACGGGACCAAGCGCTTCATTAGCCATGCCAGCATTGCGGACTACGTGGTGGTCTTCGCGGTCACCAACCCGGACGCCGACAAGCCCAGCCGCAAGCTGTCGGCAATCCTCGTTGAGACGAACCGGCCCGGCTTCAAGGTCACCAGGCTTGAGCACAAGATGGGCCTGCGCGGCTCTCCCACGGCGGAGCTCGCGTTCGATGACGTCCGCGTGCCCGTGGGCAACCGCCTTGGCGCCGAGGGCCAGGGCTTCGCCATCGCCA
>CAIXZV010000231.1 GCA_903924005.1 uncultured Chloroflexota bacterium
ATGTTCATGATCCCGATGCCTCCCACGAGGAGCGAGATCGAAGCGATGCCGCCCAGCAGGACCGTGAGCAGCCCGGTGATCGATGAGAAGGTGGAGAGCAGCTGGGACTGGCTGGTCACCGTGAAGTCGTCGTTGGTGCCGTTGGTGCCGTGGCGCTGCTGCAGCAGCAGGGTCAGGAGATCCTGGGTCGTCGTGATCTCGGCTGCGTTGGTGACGGACACGCCAACCGTGCGAACGGTGGTCCCACTCACGTAGTAGTGGCGCGCGGTTGAGATGGGGATCATGACCTGGTCGTCGTTGCTGCCCTTGGGCTGCAAGATGCCGACCAGCTGGAACGGGATACCGCCGATGCTGATGGTCTTCCCAACCGAGGTGCCGTCAAGGCCCAGATTGTCCGCGGTGGTGGACCCGATCACGGCAAGCCGCAGACCTTCGTCAACGGCCGCCTGATTGAAGAACGAGCCCTGCCACATCGTGAAGCTGCGCACTTCCGGGTAGGTGGGCGTGGTTCCCACGATGGACGTCGTCGTGTTCTGGACGCCGGCGATCACCACCTTCTGGGTGGAGACCTCGGGCTCCACAGCGGCAACGCCGGCCACCGTGGCCATGGCGGCCGCGTCCTGAATGGTGAGGGTTGTGGCGGAGCCGGCAGCGCCACGCGTGAACCCGGAGCTGGTGGAGCCAGGCGTGACCAGCAGCAGGTTTGTACCGAGGCCCTGGATCCGGCTGGTGATGCCGCTGGTGGCGCCCTCGGCCACCGCGACGAGGGCCACGATGGACCCGACGCCGATGATGACGCCAAGCATCGTGAGGAACGCGCGCATCCGGCTCGTGGAGAGCCGTGAGAGCGCGAGGCGGATCAACTCAATGGCGGTCACTGGACGAGCAGCCCGTCACGCACGTGAACCTGGCGGCGCGCCTGGACGGCGACATCGCTGTCGTGCGTGATCATGACGATCGTGGTGCCCGCGTCATTGAGCTCGTGGAGGAGCTTGATGACGTCCGAGCCGGACTGGCTGTCGAGGTTGCCCGTTGGCTCATCCGCGAGGATGAGCGCAGGCTCCCCCACCAGGGCCCGGGCGATGGCGACACGCTGCTGCTGACCGCCGGACAGCTCCGACGGCTCATGCTCCATGCGGTCGGCCAAGCCAAGACGCTCCAGCGCCGCCGCGGCCCGTGCGTAGCGCTCCTTGCGCGGAACGCCCTGGTAGAGCAGCGGCGTTGCCACGTTCTCCAGCGCCGAGGTTCGCGGCAGCAGGTTGAACGACTGGAAGACGAAGCCGATGGCTCGTCCGCGGACGCGGGCAAGGTCGTCGTCTGTGAGCTGCTCAATGGGCGTCCCACCAAGGCGGTAGGAGCCGCCGGTGGGCCGGTCAAGACAGCCGATGATGTTCATGAGCGTGGACTTGCCGGAGCCTGACGGGCCAACAACCGCGAGGAAGTCGCCCTGCCAGACATCGAGGTCCACGCCGCGAAGTGCGGCAACCTCAAGACGGCCTGTGCGGTAGATCCTGGTGACGTCGCGGAGCTCGATGACCGGCCAGACCGGATCAGCGCCCTCAGGCGACATGGGGTTCTGCATGATCAGCCGCCACCTGGGCGGAACTGGCCGCCGCCGCCGCCGCCGCCGACGCCCGGCACGCCGATCCCGCCGCCGAAGCCGCCGGAGTTGGTGGTGCCCTGACGCGTGGACGAGGTGCCCACGACAACCGCGGTGCCGACATCCACACCGGACTGGATCTCGGCGAAGGAGCTGCTGATCAGGCCGACGGTCACCGAGACGAGCTGGGGCTGGCCGGCGGAGTCAAGCACCCGCACAGAGTAGGACCCCGCGGACCCGACAAGGGCAACAGTTGGCACGGCGATCACGCCGACGACGGACTTGATCGTGACCGAGATCTGGGCGCTCATGCCCGAGGCGGTCCCAAGCGGCGGTGTCGGCAGGGACACGAGGATGGCGTAGCTGACGACGCCGCCACCGGATCCGGATGAGCCCGACGGGCTGATCTGGGTGACCTTGCCGCTCGCGGTGAGCGTGGATGCGGTCATCGTGATCGTGGCGTCCTGGCCAAGCTTGACGTTGGGCAGGTCCGCCTCGGCAACCGAGGCGCTCACCTGGAAGGCTGCGCTCTGCATCGTGATGGCGGCGCCGCTTGGCGCGTTGACGCCCGCGGTGATGTTGACCGTCAGGATCACGCCGTCAGCCGGGCTGGTCAGCGTGGCGTTTGCGAGGGCAACCGTGGCGTTGTCAACGGCCTGCTGTGCGGTTGCCACGGCGCCCTGGTCGGAGGCAACCTGCGCGGCGGTGGCGCCTGCGGTCTTCGTGGCGTAGCCAAGCTTTGCCGACGTCAGCTGGTTCTGCGCGGACAGCACCTGGTTGGACGCCTGCTGGTTTGACTGGGCCACCTGGAGCTTCAGGCTGTCGTAGGCGTTCTGCGCGTTGCTCACGGCGCTCTCATCCTGCGCAATCGTG
Source organism: uncultured Chloroflexota bacterium (assembly GCA_903924005.1). Taxonomy (GTDB): domain Bacteria; phylum Chloroflexota; class Limnocylindria; order Limnocylindrales; family CSP1-4; genus CAIXZV01. The sequence goes on from CAIXZV010000231.1 coordinate 2,474, forward strand.
GCCGGCACGGGAGGCAGCGCGGCCTGATCGGCGGCGAGCTTGGCCTTCGCCGCGTTGAGCGAGGCCAACTGCTGGCTCAGCTTGAGCTTGTTCTGCGCAATCGTGAAGCTGTAGGACTGCTTCGCCTGCGTGAGCGACTGGGTGGCCTGCGTCACGGAGAGCTGCGCCGATGCCTTGTCGGTTGCGGAGAGGCCGCCCTGATCGGTTGCAAGCTTCTGCTGGGCAGACGTCAGGTTGGCTTGGGCAAGGGTGAGGGCGAGCTGCGCGGACGCCGTGTCTGCCGTGGCCAGGGTGTCGCCCTGCTTGACGGCCTTGCCCGGTGCAACGTTCACCGCGGTGACCTTCCAGGTTGTCCCGGAGCCCGAGCCGCTGCCGGAACCTGAGGACGTGGTGGAGGTCTGCGTGGTGGCGGCCGAGCCAAACGCCAGGCTGTAGATGGACACCGGGGTCACGGTGCCTGTGGCAACGATGGCCTTGGTGACGTCCTGCTTGGTGGCAGCCGTGGTGCGGTAGGTGGCGGACGTGCTGGCAGAGGAGCCGCCTGGGTTGACCACGACGATGATGACGGCGGCAATGCCGACGACGAGGAGCAGGATGATCCCTGCGAGACGGAGGCGCATGCGGGTCCTTTCGGGCAGCGGTGAGCGTGCGTGAGGCGGGGCGCGTTAGGGCACAGCCTGCGGCCTTCGCCTGACAAGATCCTGAGAGCGCCGCGTCGGGCGCCCGGGAGGGTCAGGCGCCCTTGTCGGCGAGCGCCTTGTTGATCAGCGTGGCGGCGTCGTTGATGGGGATGGCGAAGCCAAGCCCCTGCGCGGTCACCGAGACGGCAGTGTTCATGCCAATCACGTTCCCGGTTGCGTCGAGGAGCGGGCCACCGCTGTTGCCGGGGTTGATGGCGGCGTCTGTCTGGATCAGGTTCTTGAGGTCCACCACCTTGCCGGTGGTGTCGTCGCGGACGGAGATCTCGCGGCCAAGCCCGGACACGATGCCGCGGGTGACGGTCTCCGTGTAGGTGCCCAGCGGGCTGCCGATGGCGATGGCCGTCTGGCCCACCTGGAGACCGGCGGAGTCCGCGATCTTTGCCGCGGCCAGCCCGGTGGCGTCCACCTTGATCAGGGCGAGGTCGTTGGTGGTGGCAATCTCGATGACGCGTGCCGTGTACTGCTGGCCGCCCTCGAGCTCAACCGTGAGCGTCTGGCTGTTCTCCACGACGTGGCGGTTGGTGAGGATGTAGCCGTTGGGCGTGAGGATGATGCCCGAGCCAACGCCGCGGGTTGGCTGGCCAAACGGCGAGAACCCGTTGGCGGTCATGCCGTCCGCCGTGATGGTCACAACGCTCTGCTTAGCGGTGGCGACGATGGCGGTCAGGTCGGTTGTCTCGATGGTGGTGGCGCTGGTGGTGGCGCTGGTGGTGGCGCCGGCAGGCGTGACGACCGGTGCGCTTGTGGCCGGCAGCAGCTGGTGCACCAGGAGCACCGTGCCTCCCGAGGCCAGCACCGCGCTGAGCACGGCGGCGGCAACCACGCTGGCGATGCCCGCGCCCCGCTGGGGCCGTGCTGGATGGGCGACGAGGGGGCTGTACGCCTCCGCTGCGTAGGACGCGTAGCGGTCCGAGGTGTACGCGGCGTACTCGTCAGCCGTCGGTGGCATCGGCGTCTGGGCAGGCGCGGCTGCCGCCCATGTGGTTGCCCACGGGGCGGGCGGCGGTGCGAGGGGCGCCAGGGGCGCGACGGGCACGACCAGCGCATCGGCATCGTCAAACGTCTGCGGCTGGGGCTCCGGCGGGAAGAATGGTGTTGTCATCGCGAGTGGCTCCACGGGGACGGGGATTGCCGATTGCCACAAGTCAAGCGCGGATCCCTGAGATTGCCCTGAGAGGCTACCCCGCCGCTCCCGAAGACGCGGCCAGCAGGGGGTCCACCAGATCCGTCCACACCACGCGTGCGTCACTGGTGACCGCAAGCGCGCCGTAGCCCGCCTGTCGCCCAACCCAGGCGATCCCCGCCTCGCCCATCGCGAACGCCGCCGTTGCGTAGGCGTCAGCCAGCGC
>CAIXZV010000232.1 GCA_903924005.1 uncultured Chloroflexota bacterium
GGCCCGGCAGGTGGTCCCCGCTCCGGGTGCGCCCACGCGGGAAGAGCTGCGCGCGGAGCTGCGCTTCCGGTTTGCCGCCCGCCGCCTGTCGCTGCGCGGCACCAGCGAGAGCCTGGAGCTGCGGGCCATCGCCGCGGTGGAAGCGGGGGACCGCGACGGCACGAGGAGCGCCGGCCGCGTGGCGGAGTTCCTTGGCCGAACGGTTGCCATGTCGCGCCCGTTTCGCGACGCCGGGGAGCGCCCAGCGCGCGAAGCTGCGGCAAGAGCAGCCCTGGAGGCAGCCGAGCGTCTCGCCGAGCCGCCGATCCTGGCCTTGGAGGACCGGCTGCCCGCCTATCGGCTGCTTGGATCGTTGGGCAACCTGCCCGACGACAGGATTCAGGCCACAGCGCTGCTCGCGCCGCTGCTTGCGGGACGGCCCGCGAGCGTGCGGGAACGGCTGGCGACCCTTCGCGCGGTGCTGGACCACGGCGCAGCGGGTGAGGCCGCCGCACGCCTGGGCATCCACCGGAACACCCTCGCGTACCGCGTTCGCAACCTGGAAGGCCAAACAGGGTGGGATCTGACGGACCCGGACCTGCGGTTGGCCCTTTCGGTCGCTGTTCGTATTGTGCAATCAGCACAAACACGCGAGGCCTAGGCATGGCAAGTCGCCCGTTTCGTGGGGCAAATGGCGGCTAGACTTCCGGCCTGAGGGACGCGAGAGGCGCGTCTTGGTGCCGAACGCACAAGATGAGGCGGTCGGTACGACACCGGAGGCGCACTGTCGTGACGGACCAGGTCGAGTTCACCGACCAGATTGAAGCCGCCGCAGCGCGCGGCATCCGCTTCGTCCAGCTCCAGTTCACCGACATCCTCGGGATCGTCAAGGCCGTGACCATCCCCATCCACCGGCTTGGCGATTCCGTACGCCACGGCACGTGGTTTGACGGCAGCTCGGTTGAGGGCTTCACGCGGATTGCGGAGTCAGACCAGTACCTCGCGCCAGACATGACCACCTTCCAGGACATCCCCTGGCAGCCGGGCAGCGGTCCCCGCGGCACCGCCCGCGTGATCTGCGACGTCTACACGCCGCGCGGCGAGCCGTTTGCCGGCGACCCCCGCTACGTGCTCCGGCGCCAGGTTGAGCGCGCAAAGCGCATGGGCTACATCGTCAACACGGGCCCGGAGCTTGAGTTCTTCCTCTTCCGCCGCGGCGAGGACGGTGAAGTGAAGCCCCTGCCGCACGATCAGGCTGGCTATTTCGACTTCTCCACGGATCTTGCGCAGGAAGTCCGCCAGGACATGGTGGACACGCTGGAGGCGTTTGGGATCAGCGTGGAGGCGGCGCACCACGAGGTGGCGGCCGGCCAGCACGAGATTGACTTCGAGTACTCGGACGCGCTGCGGACCGCAGACAACGCCATCACCTTCAAGTTTGCGCTCAAGGCCATCGCCGGGCAGCACGGCCTCTACGCCACGTTCATGCCCAAGCCCATCCACGGGATCAACGGCTCCGGCATGCACGTCCACCAGAGCCTCTACTCCATCGCCGAGGGCCGCAACGCCTTCGCCGATCCCACCGCGCCCTACGGGCTCTCAGAGATCGCCAAGTCCTACATGGCCGGCATCCTCGCCCACGCCCGGGGCATGAGCGCGGTGCTGGCGCCGCTGGTCAACTCATACAAGCGCCTGATCCCTGGCTTTGAGGCCCCCACGTACATCACCTGGGGCCGCACCAACCGCTCCGCGCTCATCCGCGTGCCGATGGTTGCGCCGGGCAAGTCCATCGAGGGCACGCGCGCCGAGGTCCGCTGCCCGGACCCCTCGTCCAACACCTACCTCGCCTTTGCCGCGATGATCGCCGCGGGGCTGGACGGCGTGGAGCGCGGGCTGACGCTGGCCGAGCCCGTTGAGGAATCACTGTTTGAGATGGACGCCGCGCGGATTGCCGAGAAGGGCATCCGCGAGCTGCCGGGCACGCTGGGCGAGGCCATCGACGAGCTTGAGAAGGACGCCGTGATTGGCGAGGCCCTCGGCGACCACGTCCTCTCGCACTACGTTGCGGCCAAGCGCGCCGAGTGGGACGAGTACCGAACCCAAGTCACCGAGTGGGAGCTGAAGCGCTACCTCGAAGCCTTCTGATCCGCCGAATCCACCTTCCGAACCACCCCGACGCCCACCCAGCCAGGAGCACCGATGAGCGCACGCAAGACGGCCATCCAGTCGATCGCCTCCCACAAGGTTGCGCCGACGCAGAACTACCTCGAGCACGCCGGCGCCGACATCTACGGCCAGTACGTCTTCGGCGAGAGCGTCCAGCGCGAGTACCTGCCCAAGCCCATCTTCAGGCGCCTGCGCCGGACCATCGACGGTCTTGAGCCGTTTGACACCGTCATCGCGGACGCGGTTGCACATGGGGTCAAGGAGTGGGCGATGGCGCACGGCGCCACCCACTACACGCACTGGTTTGTGCCGATGACCGGCTCCACGGCCGAGAAGCACGACTCGTTCCTCTCGCCGGACGGCGAGGGCAAGACCATCGCCGAGTTTTCCGGCAAGAACCTGATGCAGGGCGAGCCCGACGCGTCGTCCTTCCCGTCGGGCGGCATCCGCGCCACGTTTGAGGCCCGCGGCTACACCGCCTGGGACGTGACATCGCCCATCTTCCTCCAGGTTGAGCCCAACGGCGTCACCCTGACCATCCCCACGGCGTATGTCTCCTTCACGGGCGAGGCGCTTGACCACAAGATCCCGCTCCTGCGCTCGCAGGAGGCCCTGGGCAAGCAGGCGCTGCGCATCCTGCGCTGGTTTGACAACACCACCTCGTCGCGGGTGTTCACCAACATCGGCCCCGAGCAGGAGTACTTCCTGGTTGACCGCCGGCTTGCCGAGCAGCGCCCAGACCTCCTGCTCACCGGCCGCACCCTCTTCGGCGCCCCGTCGCCCAAGGGCCAGGAGCTTGAAGACCAGTACTTCGGCCCCATCCGCGAGCGGATCCTCGCGTTCATGATGGATCTGGACCGTGAGCTGTGGCGGCTGGGCATCCCGTCCAAGACCCGCCACAACGAGGTGGCCCCCGGCCAGTTTGAGATGGCGCCGGTGTACGAGCCCACGTCGGTTGGCTCGGACCACAACATGGTGGTCATGTCCACCATGCGCCGGCTTGCCCCGCGCCACGGGCTGATGCTCCTGCTCCACGAGAAGCCGTTTGCCGGCATCAACGGATCGGGCAAGCACAACAACTGGTCCATGGCCACCGACGACGGCGAGAACCTGCTGGACCCGGGCAACAACCCGCACGACAACGCGCAGTTCCTCGCAATCCTCGCGGGCGTCATCCGCGGCGTCAACGTTCACGCGGACTTGCTGCGCGCCGCCATCGCGGATGCCGGCAATGACCATCGCCTGGGCGCCAACGAGGCGCCGCCCGCCATCATGTCCATCTTCATGGGCTCGCAGCTTGAGGACGTGCTTGCGCAGCTGGAGGCCGGCGGCGCGTCGGCGTCCAAGAAGGGCGGCGAGATCGAGCTCGGCGTCACCTCGCTGCCCGTTCTTCCGATGGACGCCACGGACCGCAACCGAACCTCGCCGTTTGCCTTCACGGGGAATAAGTTCGAGTTCCGCGCGGTTGGGTCGTCTGCCCCCATCTACTGGCCGCAGACCGTGCTCAACACCGCGGTGGCCGACTCGCTTTCATCGTTGGCAGACGATCTTGACGGTGTTGCCCACGGCGATTTCGCCGGCCTCACCTCAATCCTTTCCGGCATCATCCGGGACCACAAGCAGGTTCTGTTTGAGGGCAACGGCTACTCCGAGGAGTGGCACGCCGAGGCCGCCCGCCGCGGGCTGCCCAACAACAAGACCACCCCGGACGCACTCCCCGCGCTGTCCACGCCCAAGGCGGCCGAGCTGTTTGCGCGCTTTGGCGTCCTGACGGAGCGCGAGCTTGCCGCGCGCGCCGAGATCAACTGGGAGCGCTACGTCAAGGTCTCCAACATCGAGGCCTCGGCCGCGATTGACATCGCCAAGACCCTGATCCTCCCGGCCGCCGTGAAGTACCTGGGCGAGCTTGCGGTTGCTGCCGGCGCGTCACGCGGCATCGCCGCTGTGTCTGCCAAGGTGGCCTCACTTGCTGACAACCTGGTGGACGCAATCCACGCGCTTGAGCATGCGCAGCACGAGGCCCACGGTTCTGACTCCGTCCACGCCGAGGCGCATGCGTTTGTTGACTCCGTGATCCCGGCGCAGGCCGCGCTGCGTGCTGTGGCCGACGAGCTGGAGACGCTGGTCTCCGACGAGCTCTGGCCGCTGCCCAAGTACCGCGAGCTGCTGTTCCAGTACTAGGCGTTCCAGCGAACGGCCCCGAGGCTTCGGCTCCGGGGCCGTTTGTTGTTTCATCACCGCTCGTGATAATTGCCCGCTCGTTCGCGCCGGAACTGCCCATCGCGTGCCCAGCGCGGCCCGAAACCGCCCCTAAGCCGCCCCTAAGCCGCCCATAAGACGCTGCGGCATCACGAGCGGTGATATTCCGCGCGGTATGAGGCGCCCGCCCGCCAAAGTGCTGCCATTTATCACGAGCGGTGATGAGGCGACAGGGTTGCAGGTTCGCGTACCCCGTTGCACCACCAGCCAGATAAGCCCCGATTCACCGACCTCTTGGTGATTCACGATCCGGGACACGAAGAACAGGTGCCCATCCGAACTGGGACGATGGTGGTGTGAAGCACCCATCGACCCGATCAGAGGAGCACCTGCCGGATGCGATCTTCCCACCGCCTGAA
>CAIXZV010000233.1 GCA_903924005.1 uncultured Chloroflexota bacterium
CACGTCCTCACCGGTGCCCGCGCCGTCCTCGCCGCCGCCAGAACCGTCCCGCGCTGGGGCGCCGCGGCCAGACTCGCGGACAACAAGGCAGGCCACGCGCTCCTGGAGCCCGGATATCGCTGGATCGCGCGCCACCGGCGCGGCATCGGCAGCGCACTCGGCATCAAGCAGGTCTGCGCTGTGCCCGAAACAAGCGCGGTGCCCGAAGCCCGCCCGTGACACCCAAACACGCGCTGCGTTAGCATCAGCACAGCGACCGACCGACCAGTCGGTCGGTGCGAGCGCGCCGGCGCACGCACCACGCGACAAGCCAGAACGGACACGGACACCTCCATGGCCAAGACCGACACAGCCGAGCAGAGCCGGAGCCGCCGCGAGCGGATCCTGGACGCGGCCTTCCACACCTTCTCCACCAAGGGCTACCGCGACACCGCGGTGGACGACATCGCGGGCGCCGCCGAGACCAGCAAGGGCGGCATCTACTTCCACTTCCCCACAAAGGAAGCGATCTTCCGCGAGCTGATGGCCACCACCGCAGACAAGCTCGTGGGCAAGGTGGAGCGCGCCGTCGCGCTGGAGACAGAGCCGGTGGCCAGGGCCGAGGCCGCCATCCGCGCCGTGCTGGCAACGTTCGCCGGACACCGCACCATGGCCAGGCTGCTCTTCCTGGACACCATCGGCGCCGGGCGTGTCTTCCAGACCGAGACAAACGCGCTCCACGAGCGCTTCGCCCGCCTTATCCAGGGCTACCTCGACGAAGCCGTTGCCGCGGGCGCCATCCCGCCGCACGACACACGCATCACCAGCATCGCGTGGTTTGGCGCCATCAACGAGGTGGTTGGCCGCTGGCTTCTCGCGGACTCCGCGGGCAAGCTTGAAGATGCCTATCCGCCCCTCCGAGCAGCCCTCCTGCGGAGCGCCGGTGTGCCCGAGAAGCGTGTTGGGCCGATGCCGATGCCGCAGCCGGGGGTGGAGTTCCCGGAGACCAAGCGGTGACCGAAGTGGCCGAGGTGGCCGACGACGGCGCGGGTCTGGGCGAACGTCTGGCGTCGCTGCTGGAGGACGCTGGCCCCGGCGACGGCGCCGGGCGACTCTTTGCCGCAACCGCCGCAGCCTCCGCGCTTGACCCGGTCACGCTGTACGCCGCCGCGGTTGAGGCCGACCTTGAGGCTGCGCTCTGGCTGCGCCCGTCGGAAGGCACAGCATTCGTCGGCATCGGCCGCGCTTGGGCTGTCGAGCCCGAAGGCTCCGCGCGCTTTCACGAAGCCGAAACCGCCTGGCACGCGCTGATTGAAGCTGCCGCCATCGACACCGCTGGCATGACCGATGGCCAGCTGGGCGGACCGATGCTGCTGGGCGCGATGGGCTTCTCCGGCCGACGCCCAGCGGACAGCGACGTCTGGTCGCCGTTTGGACCAAGTTCGCTGGTCCTGCCCGAGCTGATGTTCGCCGTAGGCCCCGGCGGTCACGGCGGCAGCGCCACGGTCACGGCGTCCGTCATCGGCAGCGCCGGCGGTCCCCGCGCTGCCCGTGCAGTGGAACGCCGCTGGGAGCAGCTGGCGGAGCGCGCCCGCATCACGGCCCCCAACCCCGGCGGCATGGTGGCTCGCCCGGTGTATGCCCCGCTGACCATCGCCGACGAGACGCCAAGCCACGAGCACTGGCGCCGCCTTGTGGGCATGTTTGCCGGCGCCGTTGGCCGCGGGCGCATTGACAAGGTGGTGCTGGCCCGCCGCGTCGGCATGCGCAGCCCGGTGGAGCTGGACGTCGCAAACGCCCTGCGCCGTCTCGCCGCCAGCGCGCCGGAGTCCACCACATACGCGTTCCGCCGCGCCGGCCGAACGTTCCTGGGCGCCACGCCGGAGCGCCTCGTCCGCACGGAGGGCCGCACGTTCCGCACGGTGGCCGTGGCCGGGACCATCCGCCGGGGCGCAGATGCCGCCGAGGACGCAACCCTCGCCCAGGCGCTGCTCGCGTCCGAGAAGGACCTCGAGGAGCACGCGATTGTCGTGGATGCCATCCGCACGTGGCTGCGGCCCGTGGCGGAGACGCTGACCGTGGCGCCCAAGCCCGGTGTCATGACGCTGCGCTTTGTCCAGCACCTTGTCACGGAGATCAGCGGCACGCTGCCCAAGGCGCACGGCCTCCTCGCGCTGGCGGAGCGCCTCCACCCAACGCCCGCCGTGGGCGGTGAACCGCGCGACGCCGCGCTCGCCATGGTGGACGAGCACGAGGGCTTTGACCGCGGCTGGTACGCGGGGCCCATTGGCTGGCTGGGCGCCGATGGCGACGGCGAGCTCTGCGTGGCCCTGCGCTGCGGCATCGTTGAGCGGACCTCCGCCACCCTGTTTGCGGGTTGCGGCATCGTGGCAGACTCCGATCCCGATCTGGAGTGGGAGGAGTCCCGCATCAAGCTGCGCGCGGTGATCTCCGCGCTGGGCATCCCGGCGGACGAGCGCTGAATGGTGGGAGACCGATGAGCTACGCCGAGACCCTGCGCGCCTTTGCCGCGGAGCTGGCAGCCGCCGGTGTCCGCGACGTGGTGGTCTGCCCGGGCTCGCGGTCCACGCCGCTGGCGCTGGCCGTCGCCTCGTGTGAGACGCTCACCACGCGCGTCATCCTGGATGAGCGGTCCGCCGGGTTCTTCGCCCTTGGCCTAGCGCGCGTGTCGCGCACGCCCGTCGCCATCGTGGTCACGTCCGGCACCGCCGTTGCGGAACTGATGCCGGCGGTGGTGGAGGCAAACCTCGCGCGCGTGCCGCTGGTGATCCTGGCCGCGGACCGGCCGGCCGAACTGCAGGATCGCGGCGCGCCGCAGACCATCAACCAGGTGCGCATCTTCGGGTCACATGTGAAGTGGGCCAACGAGCTGCCGCTGTTTGACGCCGACCCCGCAACCATCGCCCACGTCCGCGGCACGGCCGGGCGGGCGGTGGCCACGGCGTCGGCCGGACCCGCCGGACCCGTGCACCTCAACATCCCGTTCCGCGAGCCGCTCCTGCCCGACGGGCCGCTCACCACCACCGCGGCCGACATCCCCGAGCGCCCCGCCACCAGCGTCATCGCCGGCGTCCCGGCGCTGGACGAGGACGGGCTGGGCGCGCTGTTGCGCGGGATGGCTGGCGTTGAGCGAGGGCTGATCATCGCCGGGCCAGACGATGACGCGCGTCTGCCCGTTGCCCTGGCCGCGCTGGCGGCCGCCACGGGCTTCCCCATCCTCGCGGACCCGCTGTCGGGTCTGCGAACCGGCGCCCATGACCGCGCCATGGTCATCGCCCGGGCCGATCAGCTCTGCCGCCCCGGTCCCTGGCTTAACGCCCACGCGCCGCAACTGGTCATCCGGACCGGCGCCATGCCCACGGCCAAGCCCATCCTGGAGTACCTCACGCGGACCCGGCCTGAGCTCATCGTCCTCGACGGTGCCGGCGGCTGGCGCGAGCCCGCGCTGCTCCCTGCCACCTTTGTCCACGCCGATCCGGCGGAGACCGCGCTCATGCTGGCGGACTGCTTCGACGATGGCGACGACCGAGCCGACGGGACTTGGGCGGCCGCCTGGCGCAAAGCCGACGACGCGGCTGAGCGCGCGATGACGGGCTGGCTGGCGAACCTCGACGAGCCCTTCGAAGCGGCCCCGTGGCCCGCGCTGGCCGAGGCGCTGCCTGATGGCGCCGTGCTCTGGTCAGGCTCGTCGATGCCGGTCCGCGACATGGACGCCTGGCTGCCCTCCACGGACCGCGCCATCACGGTCTGCTCAAACCGCGGCGCCAACGGAATCGACGGGGTCATCTCGTCGGCGCTTGGCGCGGCCGCCACCGGCGCTCCGACGGCGCTGGTCATCGGCGACGTCTCGTTCCTCCACGACGCCACGGCCATCGGCATGGCGCGCCAACTCGGCCTGTCGCTGACGGTGGTCCTGGTGGACAACGATGGCGGCGGCATCTTCTCGTTCCTGCCGCAGGGCCAGCCGGGCGTGCCCGTAGCGGGCTCCGGTCTCCCGGAGCACTACGAGCAGCTCTTTGGCACACCCCACGGCACAGACCTGCCCAAGGTCATCGAGGCCTTTGGCGGCACCTGCCGCGATGCCGATGCGCACGACCTGGCATACGCAATCCGCGAGGCGCTTGGCAAGCCGGGCGTGAACGTGGTGCGGCTGCGGACCGAGCGGGCGCGCAACCTGGCGCTGCATCGCGAGGTTGCCGCCGTGGTCCAGCGTGCGCTGGCGGGTCTGCTGTGAGCTCGCTGCTGCTGATCCACGGGTTTACGGGCAGCGCTCTGGCGTGGGGGGACAACATCCCGGCCTTGGAGCAACAGTTCGACGTGATCGCTGTGGACCTGCCCGGTCACGGCACGAACCCCGTGGCGGCGTCGGTTGAGGCCACGGCAGAGGATTTGGCGCACCGGTACGGGAGCCAGCACATGCACGTGCTGGGTTACTCACTGGGTGCCCGCGTTGCGCTGCGCCTTGTGGCCGTCCATCCTGCGGCCGTAAGCCGGCTCATCCTCGAGAGCCCGTCCGCCGGCAGCACCGACTTCAACGCCCGCACCGAGCGCCGCATTGCCGACGACGATCTGGCTGACGACATCGAGCGCGACGGCGTTCAGGCCTTCGTCGACCGCTGGGAGCGCATGCCCATCTTCGCCTCGCACGCCCAGCTGCCCGAAGCGGTGCTCGCCGAGCAGCGCGCCATCCGCCTTGCCAACACCCCGCACGGTCTCGCCCAGAGCCTGCGCCTCGCGGGCCAAGGCGTCATGACGCCGCTCCAGGATCGCCTCGCCAAGATCGCTGCGCCAACGCTCGTCATCGTTGGCGCCATTGACCCCGCGCGGGCCAGAGCCGAGCAAGTTGCCGCCGGCATCCCCGGGGCCCGTCTCGCCATCGTGGACGGCGCCGGCCACACGCCACACCTGGAGCGCCCCGAGGCGTTCCGCCGCCTTGTCATCGACTTCCTGCAGGAGGACGCCGCCGCGTGAACACGCCCGCCACGCCACCCACGCACGTCGAGTGGACCACGGCCGCCGAGTACAAGGACATCCGTTACGAGCACTCGGGCACCGGCATCGCCAAGGTCACCATCTGTCGGCCCAAGGTTCGCAACGCGTTCCGGCCGCTGACCGTCCGCGAGCTTATCGACGCGTTCCTGCGCATCCGCGACGACGCCAGCATCGGCTGCGTCCTGCTCACGGGTGAGGGCGACAAGGCCTTCTGCGCCGGCGGCGACGCCAACTACAAGAGCCGCGACGGTGGCTATCTGGACTCGGACGGCCTCGCCCGGCTCAACGTGCTGGACCTGCAGCGCCAGATCCGCAGCCTGCCCATCCCGGTGATCGCGCTGGTCAACGGCTTCGCCATCGGCGGCGGCCACGTGCTCCACATCGTCTGTGACATGTCGATCGCCAGCGACAACGCCATCTTTGGCCAGGTTGGCCCAAAGGTTGGCTCGTTCGATGCGGGATTTGGCGTGGGGCTGCTGGCGCGGCTGGTGGGGGACAAGAAGGCCAAGGAGATCTGGTTCCTCTGCCGCCAGTACAGCGCGGCCGAGGCGCTGGAGATGCACCTGGTGAACAAGGTGGTGCCGCTGGCCGACCTTGAGGCCGAGGGGGTCCAGTGGGCCAACGAGGTCTTGGAGATGAGCCCCACGGCCATCCGGTTCCTCAAGTCAGCCTTCCTTGTGGCAACCGATGGGCTGGCCGGGCTGCAGGAGTTTGCCGGCAACGCCACGGGTCTCTACTACACAACCGATGAGGCGCACGAGGGCTCCACCGCGTTCCTCGAGAAGCGGCCCGCCAACTACCGCAAGTTCGCGCGCCGGCCATGAGCACCGCTGCGTCCCCGGCGGGCTCCCCGGCGGCTCCCCGCCCGTCCTCGCTCTCCATCTGGGGCCACGCGGCCCGGCCAAACACGCTGCCCGCGGCTGCCGCAGGCGTCGTGGTGGGTCTGGGCGCCGCCTTGTGTGCCGGGGCGTCCTTCCGCCTTGACACGGCGCTTGGCTGTCTGATCGTGGCGCTGCTGCTCCAGATCGTCGCGAACTTCGCCAACGACCTGTCTGACTTCCGTCGCGGCGCCGATACCGATGCCCGTCAGGGCCCCCTGCGCGTCACGGCCGCGGGGCTGGTGACGGAGCGGCAGCTCGAGATCGCAATCGCCATCGTCATCGGCCTCGCCGGCGTTGTTGGCCTGTACCTCGTCGCGGTTGGCGGCTGGGTGCTGCTCGCGCTTGGCGCGCTGGCGATCATCGCGGCGCTCGCGTACACCGGCGGGCCGTTCCCGTACGGGTACAAGGCGCTGGGCGAGGTCTTCGTCTTCCTGTTCTTCGGCCTGGTCGCCGTGGCTGGCACCGCGTATCTGCAGGCGCTGTCCATGCGTTGGCTGTTCCTCGCCGCGTCCGTGCCGCCGGGGCTGCTCATCACCGCCATCCTTGTGGTGAACAACCTGCGCGACATCCCCACGGACACCGTGGCCGGTAAGCGGACGCTCGCGGTTGTGCTGGGCAAGGCGGCGACGCAGCGGGAATACGCGGGGCTCCTCGCCGTGGCATACGCGGTGCCCGTGGTGCTAGCTGCGGACTGGCTGCTCAACGGGGTTGGCGTCGTGTCCCTGCTGGTGCTGCTGCCGCTGCTGACGCTGCCGATGGCGCGCCCGCTGCGGGCGAAGGTCCGCACGTTTGGCGAGCCGCGCGAGCTGAACCTTGTGCTCAAAGGGACGGCGCGGCTGTCGCTGTGGCACGGGCTGCTGTTTGCCCTTGGCCTTGTGCTTGTCCGGATGATGGCCGGCGCGGGCGGCGCGGTTTGACGGCTCCAATCCGCCTGCCCATCACGGTCCACCACGTCCGCGTTCCGTTCCGCACGCCGTTTGCCACGCCGGCCGGTGACTGGGCAGCGCGTGAATCGTGGATTGTCAGCGTGCGCGGCGAGGGCGGACGCATCGGCATCGGTGAGGCGGTTGCCGATGGTGACGACGCGCTTGCAGGTGCGGTGGCGGCAGCGCTGCTTGATATCGATGCCGCGGTGCCGGCGGTGCTGGGCCGCGGTGGCGATGGCATCGGTGTGAATGCCACCCTTCCCGGGCTGGACCCCCTCACCACGGCGATGGCCGCCCGTTTGGCGGTGGCCGCCGGATACCGGACGCTGAAACTGAAGGCTGGCGCCCGCGACACGGTTGGCGAACTGGCGGTACGCGTGGCCTCCGTCCGTGACGCGGTGGGCGATGGCATTGCGCTGCGGCTGGACGCCAACGGCACCTGGACGCTGGACGAGGCGTCCGCGCGGTGCGACGCCCTGGTGCCGTACGGGCTGCAGTATGTCGAGCAGCCGATGGCGCCTGCGGCCCTGGACGACGCGGCGGAGTTGCGGCGGCGCGTGGGCGCTGGCGTGCGGGTGGCGGCGGACGAGGCGGTGACATCGCTGGACGCGGCGCGTCTGCTGCTGGACGCCGGGGCGGCCGATGTGCTGGTGGTCAAGCCAGCGCGCGTTGGCGGACCGGTGGTTGTGGCGGAGATTGCGCGTCTGGCTGCCGAGCACGGGGTGCCAGTGGTGATCAGCTCCCTGTTCGAGACCGGGGTGGGGCTGGCGCTTGGCCTGCGGTGTGCGGCACTCCTCCCCGACGTTCCGGGCTGGGCCGCCGCGCAGCGGGACCATGGACTGGCGACGGCCGATCTGCTGGTGGACGACCTGCTGGAGGAACCGCTGCCGGTGGACCGCGGACGGATGCGCGTGCCGGGCGGACCCGGGAGCGGGGGACTGGGCGTTGTCCTGGACGAGGCGGCCGTGGCGCGCTTCGCGGTGGCGCCGTGAGCATCACCTGGCTGATTGACGACCTTGTGCTGCGCAGCGCCACGGAGGCACCTGACGAGCCGGCGATCCTCGACGGCGCCGCCGTCCTGACCTGGGCGGGGCTTGAGCGCCGGTCGGCGGCGATTGCTGTGGCGGTCCGCGCCGCGCTCGACGGGATTGACGCCGGTGAGCACCCGCGTGTCGCGCTGGTCACCGGGACCACGGCTGACACGGCTGCCGCGCTGATTGGCATCCTCCGTGCTGGGGCAAAGGCGGCGCCGATCCCTGTGGGGCTTACCACGCGCGAAGTGGCAACAGCGCTCGATGTGCTGCACCCGGCGCTCGTGCTCCACGACGGATCACGGCCAGACGCCGCGCGCGCCGCCGCCGCCGCTGTCGCCGACGACACGGCCTCGCGCCCCTGGCTTCGCCTCTCCGCCATACCGGCAACCGCCATGCGCGTTGCGGCGCGGCCAACGCGCGATCTGGCCGCTCCGGCCGTGATTGTGCTGACGTCGGGCACCACAGGGCGGCCAAAGGGCGTTGTCCTGTCGGGTGCCGCCTTGGCCGCCAGCGCGGATGCGTGGATGGCCGTCCTGCCACCAGCCACCGGCTGGGCGCTGCCGCTGGGCCTCGCCCATGTCGCGGGGCTTGGTGTGCTGTGGCGCGCGGTGCTCCAGCGGGTTCCCGTCCGGATCCTCGCGGCCACCGATCCTTTCGGGCTTCTGGCCGCGCTTCGCGATCCGGCGCCGGGCACGCCGCCGTTGAGCCATGTCTCGCTCGTGCCGACACAGCTGATCCGCCTGCTTGACGTGGCCGCCGCGGCGGGCGGCGATGCCGCGCCCCCGCCAACGTTGCGCGCCGTGCCGCTTGGCGGCGGCGTTGTTTCACCCGCCTTGGTCCTGCGCGCCGCCGCCGCAGGCTGGCCCGTCGTCCCCACGTACGGGCTGTCGGAGTGCGGTTCCGGTGTGACCGCGCTGCCCGCCGCCGAGGCCGCCGCCGCCCCTGGCACTGCCGGGTACCCACTGCCGGGCTTCGAGCTTGTCATCGACCAGCCGGACGCAGATGGCGTGGGCGAGATTGTCGTCCGCAGCCCGTCAGCCTTCTCGCGGTATCTGGATGAGCCGCCGCGCGCGCTTGGCGAGCCTATCCGCACCGGCGATCTCGGCCGTCTGGATGCCGAAGGCCGGCTCATCGTTGTGGACCGCCGAACCGATCGGATTGTCCGGGGGGGCGAGAACATCGACCCATCAGAAGTTGAGGTTGCGCTGGCCGAGCACCCGGCGGTGTTCGAGGCTGCCGTCGTGGGCCTTGCCGACACAACGTTTGGGCAGATGCCCGTGGCGGCCATCGTTCTGCACGATGGGGCCGCAGACCCGGGCGACGAGGCGTTGGCCGCGTATGCGCGTGCCCATCTCGCCGGTTTCAAGGTCCCGGTGGCCTTTGCCAGACTTGACGCGCTGCCGCGGACCGCGGGCGGCAAGCTCCGCCGAGAGGCGCTTCGGGCGCTGCTCACCGGTGCCCGCGCCGGCGAACTTGCGAGGCCCGGCGGCGACGCTATCGGCTGGCGCGTCACCGGCGATGGACCCCGCGCGCTTGTCCTGCTCCACGGCACGCTGTCCACGGCTACCCAGCTGGATCGCCTCGCGCGGTACCTGGCCGACCGCCTCGACGTCACCGTCCACGCGCTGGACCGGCGCGGCAGCGGGTCATCGCGTCTGGCGGTTCCGCGACCGCTCAACGTGGCCACCCATGTCGCAGACGCAATCGCGTATCTGAATGCGCGCGGCATCGGCAGCGCCGCCTTCGTGGGCGTGAGCTTCGGCGGCGGTCTGGCCCTTGAGATTGCTGCCCGCTACCCGAGGCGCGTCAGCGCAGTTGTGGCCTATGAACCGCCGTACGGCCCCGTTGGCGGACCCGAGATCCGTGCGCAGTTCGCGCAACTCGGTGCGGACGTGGCCACCGCGCACCGCACCGGCGGCGCACAGGCCGCGGCCGAGACGTTCCTCCGCGCAGTTGCCGGCGACGAGGCGTGGGACCGACTGCCGGCCCGTTCGCGGGCGTTCCTGGAAGGTGAGGGCGACGGTGCCCTGGCCGACGCCGGTCTCACCGGTCTGGACCCCGACGGCCTGGCCCGCATCACCGCGCCCACGCTGATCCTGATGGGCGGCGCGAGCGACTGGTTCTACCAGCCCATCGCGGCGGCGCTTGCGCTTCGCGTCCCCGGCGCGCGCCGCGTTACCCTCGAGGGGCTCACCCACACGTCGCCCATCATGGCGCCCGCCCAAGTCGCGGATGCCGTTGCCGCCTTTCTGCGCACGCTGGAGCCCAATCCATGACCGTCGAACTGCCGCCTGACCACACGCCAACCGGCGCCTCAACCGGTGCGGGCAATGCCGCCAAACAGGTGGAGGTCCAGGTCATGTTCGACCGGATCTCGGGCCGGTACGACCTCATGAACCTGCTGATCTCGGCGTTTCAGGAGCCACGCTGGCGGCGGCGCCTGGTCCGCGCTGCGGGTCTGCAGCCCGGCGGTTCCGCGCTTGATGTCGCGTCCGGCACCGGCAAGGTGGCGGCCGACCTCTGGAAGGGGGCCCGGCCCGGCGCGCGCGTGCAGGGCATCGACCTGTCGCCCGGCATGACGTCCGTGGCGCAGCAGCGGTACGCGGGTCTCGACGGCCTCAGCTATGCCGTGGGTGATGCGCTCGCGCTGCCGACAGCCGATGCCTCCTTTGACGCCGCGACCATCGCCTTTGGCATGCGCAACCTGCCCGACTACCGACAGGGCTTCGCCGAGATGGCGCGGTCCGTGCGGCCGGGCGGTCGCGTCCTGTGCCTCGAGATTGCCCGGCCCCGGAGCCGGCTGGCGCGGTTCATGCGCTGGTGGTTTGACCGCATCGTCCCGGTCATCGGCAAGGTCGCTGGCCAGGGCTCGGCGTACAGCTACCTCGTGCGGTCCGTGCAGGCGTACCCGTCGCCCGAGCGCATCGCCGAGATCATGGGCGAGGCCGGTCTGGTGGACGTCCGCTGGACGGGCTTGACCGGCGGCATCGTGACGCTGCACGAGGGCACCGTCCCGGCGCAATAAGCCCGGGATAAGCGGCGGCCGCCAGACTGGCCGCATGAAGGTTCTTGATCTCGGCGCCCAAGTGGCTGGTTATACTCCGGGTATGAAGACCGCTGTCTCCGTACCCGACGACCTGTTTGCGCGCGCCGATCAATTTGCCAAGTACACCCAGCGCTCCCGCAGCGAGGTCTACAGCTCCGCGCTCCGCGAGTACCTGGCGCGCCACGAGGCCGACGCCGTGACCGAGGCCATGAACCGCGTCCTGGCCGAGGTTGGCGAGGACGACGAAGAAGATCTCGCCGAGGCCGCGTTCCTGCGGGCTGCGGCCCGCGTTGTGTTGGCGAACACAGAGTGGTAGTCGCGCAGGGCGACGTCTGGTGGGCCGACCTCGGTGAACCGAGAGGGTCTGAGCCAGGGTATGTGCGCCCGGTGATCGTGGTGCAGTGCGACTCGCTGAACCAGAGCGCCCTCAAGACCGTCGTATGCGTACCGCTCACGAGCAACCTTCGATGGGCCGATGCGCCAGGCGGCATTCGCCTTGCCGCTGCCG
Organism: uncultured Chloroflexota bacterium; assembly: GCA_903924005.1. GTDB lineage: Bacteria > Chloroflexota > Limnocylindria > Limnocylindrales > CSP1-4 > CAIXZV01. Next base: position 11,388 of record CAIXZV010000233.1, read on the forward strand.
CCACGGGGCTGCCAAAGGACTCCATTGCCCAGACCGCGCAGTTGTATACGGCGGATCGCTCCGCGCTGCTGGAGTACATAGGCCAACTCTCCGTCGCTCAGCTTGACGCCGTGTTCCGCGGGATCGACGTGGTGCTCGGGCGGTCGTAGGCCCCGCTGGGCGGCTGCAATAATCGGCGGCCGATGCCAAACCCCGTTGCTGCACTGATCGAAGTCGTAGCGCCTGCCCGCATGGGCCGGGGCTTCCGCCTGCTGCTCTCGGCATCGGCTGTGGCCAACATGGGCGACGGCATCTCGCTCGCCGCCGGGCCGCTTCTGGTGGCCTCTCAGACGCGCGACCCGCTGCTCGTCTCCCTGGCACTCTTCTGCCAGTACCTGCCCACGTTGCTGTTCGGCGCACTTGCCGGGGCCATCGCGGACCGAACGGATCGGCGCCAACTCATGGCTGTGGCAAACCTCGGCCGCGCCGGCGTGCTGGTGGTGCTCGCCGGGACCATCGCCACCGGCGTCGTCAACATCGGCGTGGTCTTGGCAGCGCTGTTCGTGCTGGGCACGGCGGAGATCTTTGCGGACCTCGCCGCGTCCAGCCTGCTGCCCACGCTCGTGAAGCGCGAGGATCTGGGCATCGCCAACGCCCGCCTCAGCAGCACCACCCAAACGCTCAACGGGCTGGTTGCGCCGCCAATCGGAGCGTTCCTCTTTGCCATCGGCATGGCGCTGCCGTTTGCGGCGAACGCCGCCGCCTTCGCCCTGGCCGCGCTGCTGGTGTCGCGACTGGCGCCGGCGCTGGCGCGGACCGTCTCCCCCGACGAGGGGCCCACCTCGCTGCGCGCCGACATCGTCGAGGGCGTCCGATGGCTGGCCGGCCACCCGCCGATGCGGACCCTCGTGCTCACGATCATCGCGTTCAACGTCACGTTTGGCGCTGCGTGGTCCGTGCTGGTGCTCTACGCGGGCGACCGGCTGGGCATGGACGAGGTGGGCTTTGGCTTCCTGATGACCGCAATGGCGGTGGGCGGCATCATCGGGACCGCCGCGTATGGGCGCCTGGAACGCCGGTTCTCGCTGGCCGACATCATGCGGGTAGGGCTGCTCATCGAGACCGGAACGCATCTGGTACTGGGCCTGACGACGCTGCCCGGCGTGGCCTTCGCCACGTTCGTGCTCTTTGGCGCGCACGCGTCCATCTGGGGCACCACCTCCTCCACGGTGCGCCAGCGTGCCGTGCCCCACGAGCTGATGGGCCGCGTGGGCAGCGTCCACACGATCGGCAGCACCGTGGGGATGCTCGTAGGCACGCCCATCGGCGGGCTCCTCGCGCGTACCTACGGCATCACCGCGCCGTTCTGGTTTGGCTTCATCGGCTCCGCGATCCTGCTCGCGATCCTGTGGCGGCAGTTCGGCAACATCGTCCATGCGGGAGACCATCCAGCGGTCGCGTGACAGCTCGAGTGGCACACCATGGCATCTATTGACATCGAATGGCGCGTCACTCATGATTGACCGATGGACGAGACCACCTACCTGACCGCCGCCGAAGCTGCCGATCGGCTGGGCATCAGCCTGCGCACGGTGCGCCGGCGGATCGCGGACGGGTCGCTGGCGAGCGTCCGGATTGGCGGGGCGGTGCGGATCCCCGTTTCGGCCCTGCCGCAGCCAGACGATCGCCCCCAGGTGGCGGCGCGCGAGGCGGTCGCCGCGTACACAACGTCGGAGTCGGACGAGGAGTACTTCGCCCGCTACAACCGGGAGCACTGGCCGTACACGTACGAGCGGATGCTCGCGCGTCGCCGTGAGGCCTTCGCGGAGTTGGCGCGTCTCGCGAAGCAGACCAACCCGCCAACCGGCCCGCACGACACGGTGGACGGATTGCTCAACCAGGCGCGCGAGGAGTTCGGTGCGCGGTTGCTGCAGTACATCCCCGACATGCGCAAGGACAGGACATGAACAGCGTCGTCCTGGATGCCAGCGTCGTGCTCCGCTGGGTACTCCCTGATGCCGGCGAAGACCTTGGCGCGAGCCGGGTGGCGGAAGGCCTAGTCAATGGTCGCGTGCGCGTCGTTTCGCCTGATGCCCTGCTGCCCGAGATCGCGGAGGTCCTTGTCCGGGCGATCCGGGCGGGTCGCCTGACGTCAGACACGGCACAGCGATTGCTCATTGAACTCGCGAAGCTGTCGCTTGACGAGGCATCGCCACGGGGCCTGCTCGGCGACTCCCTGGGGATCGCACTTGAGCACGGAATGACCGTTCAATCCGCGCACTACGTGGCGCTGGCTCGACGTACCGGCGCGGCTTTCGTGAGCGCAGACGGAACGCAACTTCAGGCCGCGGTGCAGATGGGCCTGCGGGCGATTGTCCTCGACGAGGTGCCCCCGCCGGTCGGGTGAATGCCATACAAAGCGATCAGCCGGTCGTCACACGAGATCCTGCAGACTCTGACGCCCACCGGGCGCGCGGCCCGAAGTGCGGCGAACTCGGGACGGGCCTCGACCGTCGAGACGAAGGCGGACCACGGCTCGCTGCCGGACGCGAACCACCACGCCGCAAAGCGCCCAAGGGCCCTGGTCTCGGCCGTCATCGGGAACCGGAACTCGCAGTGGAGCTGCTCGTAGTGGTCGTGCTCGCCCTCACCGCCATCGTCGGTGACCTCGAACTGGCGCACGAAGTCGAGGTAGAACTCCTCCACACCGTGGAATGAGAAGTTCCCCGCCTGGTAGAGCACGCCGTCCTGTTCGGGGCCGGTCGCCTCCGAGGCGACGGCGGCAAACTCCCGGAAGACCCGCCACGCGTCCTCCACAGTGCTCGGTGCACCGGGGTTCAGACCATCACGCAGGAACATTTCGCGCAGCACACGTTCGGCGTCGCGGACCGCCAGAGACATGGGCATCCCTCCTTCGGCAGGACGGTACCAGCCGGCGTTCTGCCGGGGGCCACGGGTCAGCAGCGGCGAGGCGTATCGTCCGGTCGACCGGATGACATTGCGGTACACATTGCGACTAGGCGATTGCCCCACCTGCCGAATGCACCTATCGCTGTCGGCAGCCCGAAGCAAATATCAGCGGATCGAAGCGAACAAAGCGGAGGATGACTGTGGGCCCGACTAGGCTGACATTGCGCGCTGCCATGGTGGGCACCGCGCTGGCGGCAGCCGCCCTACTCGGCGCCGGGTGCGCAGACACCGTCCCGGGGTTCGCGGTGTGGGTCTAGGGGGAGGGGTCACGCGGACTGATCGTCGCCGTCTCCACGCCGGAGGGATCGCCGGAGGGGCCGGTCACGGCCTATTACCAGGTCCCGGTCGGCGAGCTGCGGCAGAGCCCGGTCATGTTTCGGCTGACCGATGCCCCGAGCGCGCGCGGCGAGATCCGCGTCTATTCGCCCGAGTGCAAGCTGCTGGACCACGCGGCGGCCGGCTCCGGAGAGTTCAAGGTGGTGGTGTTGGGGGACGGGAAGCTGACCGTATCGGAGTACGGGGGCTGGGGCGATCGAGGCCCCTGGGACGCGCCGACATTGGACACAACGCCCAAGGGCTGCCCGGGCTGAGGCCGAGCCCTGGTGGCTGGAGGCCCCCACCTGACCGGGTGACATTCCGGTACGCATTGCGAGGCGACGACTACACCACCCGGTCGGCTAGGCTTCACCCGATGCGCACACTTGCGAGGCTCAAGGCGCTGCTCGAGTCGGCGCGTTCACCCGACGCGGGGCCGCCTCCCCTGTCATGGGACGAGGTCGTGGTCGTCTTCACGAGATCCGACCGGGATGTCGCGCGCCTCGACATCGCGTCCGGACCGTGCGTCCGTTCGCCGGGCCGCAGTCGGCCGCTCGTCGGGGTGACGAACCAACTTACGGGCGCGCCGGTGTTGTTCGAGTCACTGTTCCGGGTCCTTGTGTCGGATCTGTCCGGCGGCCCCTGGGTCTCCAGCGTCCACGCCGGCCGGGGCCGGCTCGACGTCTTCAGCGATCCGTTTCTCGAGGCGCTGGCGGCACTCAACCGGGAGGCCATCAGGCGCGGCGCCGACCGCCCCCGGGACTACGACTGGATATTCGAGCCGCAGCGGGCCGTCTTCCGCCAATGGATGCCCGAGATCCCGTGGCCGGTGGGATCGGACCAGGTTCCGGGCATGGCCG
>CAIXZV010000234.1 GCA_903924005.1 uncultured Chloroflexota bacterium
AGCGCTCCCCAGGTGATGCCCACGTAGACGACGCCCTCGCCCCACCGGTCAAAGGTGGAGTCGAGGAACGCGCCAAGCTTGCTGACCTTGCCGGTGGCTCGCGCGAGCGCACCGTCGAAGAGGTCGAACACACCCCCGAAGATGACCAGGCCGCCCGCGAGCAGCCATGCCTGTGATGCTGCCGCCGCGGCCGCGACAACCGCGACGACAAAGCCGATGACGGTAAGGGCGTTGGGGCTGAGGCCCAGACGGCCGAGGCCAATAGCGATGGGCGTCATGAGGCCCCGGATGCGAGAACGGAGCTCCGGTGTGATGAACGAGCCGCTCAATGCAGGGCCTCCGTGTCGGTCGCGTCTGTGGAGCCGATAGGGTTTGCAGGGCGCCCGATGCCCAACACGCGGGCCTCCTGGGCGGCGAAGGCGGCAAACGCCTCCGGAACGATGGTGTGGATGACCTCGCGGCCATTGCGGCGGGCAGCAACCACGCCAACATCGCGCAGCTTGCTGAGGTGCCACGAGACGAGCGGCTGGGAGAGGCCCACGCCCTCGATCAACTCGGTCACCGTGGCCGGGCCATCCGCGAGCAGCCGCAGGATCCGCAGCCGGTTCACATCGGCAAGGACCTTGTGGAAGTGCCGCAGCTCGCGCAGGTCGTCGGGCTGGTCCACGACGTTGGCGAAGGTGCTGCGGAACCGTGCGGGGGTGGGCGACACGAGGTGGCGGGGCTCCTGGCTGGCGGCTCGATCTGACCGATCCGATGGATCAATAGGCGCTTATATCAATGGACGTTGATCCTATTGAGGTGCGCGACGCCTGTCAAGCGTCTTCGTCGTCATCGTCGTCATGCCGGAACGCTCACCGCAGGAGCGTTCTGGAAGTGCACCTGCTCGGCTGAGGCGCTGGCGGCCGGGTTTCGTGCTTGGGTCCTCTGCGCCAGCGTCCCGGTTTGGCCGGAATGCCCGTGGTGCGAGCGCAATCGGCGGGTTGGCCGGATAACGCCCGCCACGCGGACATTTCGGAACTGGCACAGCCGCTAAGGGTCGACAAGGCTCTTCTGGGTGAGCATTCCGTTACTGCCCTGCTGCGGGTCTTCCAGAACGCTCGCCAGGTGAGCATTCCGGACAACGGGCCGGGCCGCACCCACGGCAGAAGTGCCGCAGCCGGGCCACGTCTACACTCGGCCGGTGGAGCAACCCTCGCGATCCGCAACACTGAGCCTGTTCGCCGTCATGGGCGCTGGCGTCTTCCTCGCGGGGCTGGAGCTCATGGTCACCGCGGTTGCGCTGCCGTCCATCGTGGCGGGGCTCGCATCGTGGTCGCGCCTCCGCGAGGCCTCGTGGATCGTCAACGGCTACCTGCTGGTCTACGTTGTGGCGATGCCCGTGGCGGGGCGTCTGGCGGATCTGTGGGGCACGCGGCGGCCGCTCCTTGGCGCGCTGGCGGTGTTCACCGCCGGTTCAGCCCTCGCGGGCGCGGCACCAACTCTTGAACTCCTCATCGCGGCACGCCTTGCCCAGGCCGCCGGCGCGGGTGCGCTGGTGCCTATCGCCACGGCCGCTGCGGCACACCTCGCCACCGGCAACGCCAGACCACGGGCCTTGGGCGTCATCGGCGCCCTCACGTTCCTCGGCATGGCGGCGGGCCCGTTTGTGGGCGCCGCAATCCTTGATGCGTTCCACCCCACCGCCGCGCTGGGTCGCTTGGGGATTGACGCCGCCTCGCCGCTCGCCGGCCTCCTCGCCCCTGCCTGGCGCTGGGTGTTCTACGTCAACGTCCCCATCGGCGTCGTCGCCCTTGTCGTCGCATGGGCTGCAGGTCCCGGGGCGGACACCCCGCGGCGAGCAGGCAGGGTGGACGTCATGGGTGCCGCCCTGGCTGGCGTGGTGCTCACGAGCGTCCTTGGCGCCCTCACGCTGCTGGGCAGCTCGGCCAGCGCCGGGGGCCCAGACCCACTGGTGATCGTCGCCGCGCTCAGCCTGATCGCAGCGACGGCCGCGGTCCTCGCCCGTCGCCGCGCGCGCAGCCAGACCGATCAGTTCTTGGATTTCGGCCTCTTCTGGCGACCAGCGTTTGCGTCCGCCGTGCTGGTGTCGGCGCTCACCGGCTACGGCTTGGCCACAGCGATCGTGGGGGCCGCGGTCTTCGTTGACCGCGTGCTCTATGGCGGTCCAAGCGAGCAGCGTCTCACGCTTGGTGCCCTCGCGGCCGCCACCGCTGCCGGCGCGCTCCTCGCGGGCTTTGCCGCCCGGCGTCTGGGGCTCAATGCCGTCACGCTCATCGGCCTCGCCTTCTCGGTGGCAGGGCTTGCCGCGATGTCCCGCTGGTCGCCCGCGACCACGCCAGTTGTGGCCGCGGCTGCGCTCGCCGTCTTCGGCCTCGGCTTTGGCCTGACCGTCACCCCGCGCACCACGGCCGCCACGGACGCGGTGGAAGCCGGGTCCTACGGCGCGGCCGCCTCAGCCGTCACCGTTGCCCGCATGGCGGGGATGGCCGTTGGGTTGGCCGTGCTGGCAGCCTACGGTTCCACCACCATCGATCGCCTCTACGAGCAGGTCTACGCCACACCCGACGCGTACAAGGCCTATGTCCCAGCGACCCTTCGTGATCGGCCACTGCGCGATGCGCAGGTTGTTGGCGCGCTGGAGTCATGGGCGGCAGGCGAGGCGGCCGAGATCATGACCGGTGTCTTTCTGGTTGCTGCGCTGGTGACGGCAGCAGCGGCCGTGCCCGCCATCCGTCTTGGACGGCGGCGTATGCTCCCATCGGCCAAACGCGAATCGGCCAGCAGCGGAGAACCCAACTCGGATGTCATCGGCAGTGCCTGATCTCGCTACGGTTGCGCCGGTCAACGCGGACACCACCCGTCTCGTCGCGATGGGTGAGGCCGCCGCACCCGTCATTCGCGGGGTTGGACGTTCCGGGGGCAAGACGTTCGTGATCAGCGATATCGCGTCGCTCAAGGCCGTCCTCACGGACGACGAGGCGCACGTCTGGGTGGACGTCACGGCACCTGACGGCACCAGCGTGGAAGAGATCACCACGCTGCTCAAGGTCCATCCGCTCACGGCTGAGGACATCGCCGAGCGCAACCAGCGCGCCAAGGTGGAGGAGATCGACGGCTCGCTCCACGTGGTGATGTTTGCCATCGCGTACGACGGCGAGGTCAAGGAGACCGAGATTGACCTGGTGCTTGCGCCAGGATCGCTGCTCACGGTTCACGACGCTGGCTGGGACCCGATGGTCATGACGCAACTGCGCGGCGACCCCGGGATGCTGCTGCAGCGCGGGCCAGACTTCTTGCTGTACGCGCTCACCGACGGTCTTGTCGACGGCTACTTCCCGGTCCTTGACGCCATCGAGGACGAGATTGACCAACTCCAGGACGACGTGATCGCCAAGCCAACGACGGCAACATTGGAACGGCTGTTCCTGCTCAAGCGGGAGCTGATCAGCCTGCGG
>CAIXZV010000235.1 GCA_903924005.1 uncultured Chloroflexota bacterium
CCCGAGAGGTGCCAGCCGCGCTCCGGCGGGACCGTCACGCCCCACGCCGCGTCAAACTTGGCGCGTGCTGCGTCGTTCTCCAGATGCTGGAAGCCCGGGAGCCGGTCCGGCAGCGCGCCCGCGTCACCGCCGCCCTGGACGTTGTTCTGGCCGCGGAGCGGGTTGACGCCGCTGCCCCACTTGCCCACGTGCCCGGTGAGCAGCGACAGGCTGATCAGCGAAAGGACGTTGTCCACCGCGTTGTGGTGCTCGGTGATGCCCAGCGTCCAGCAGATCATCGCCTTGTCGGCGGTGGCGTAGGCGTGGGCCGCCTCGCGGATGGCATCCGCCGGGACACCCGTCAGACGCTCTGCGTACTCCAGCGTGAACGGCTCCACGGCCTCCCGATAGGCATCAAAGCCCGACGTGGCGCGGTTGATGAACTCCATGTTTGCCAGGCCCGCGGCGATGATCTCGCGACCCATCGCGTTGGCCATGACGATGTCGGTGCCAACGTCCAAGCCCAGCCACAGGTCGGCCCACTCGGCCGATGACGTGCGCCGCGGGTCAACCGCAACCAGGCGCGCGCCGTTGTGGATGCCCCGCAGCAGGTGGTGGAAGAAGATCGGGTGCGTCTCGCGGGCGTTGCTGCCCCACAGGAGCACGAGATCCGTGTCCTCAGCCTCTCGATATGAGCTGGTTGAACCGCCAGCGCCAAACACGGTCGCCAGACCGGCGACAGAGGGGGCGTGTCAGGTTCGGTTGCAGCTGTCGATGTTGTTGCTGCCCAGAACCACTCGGGAGAGCTTCTGCGCCGCGAAGTTGACCTCGTTGGTCGACCGGCTGCAGCTGAAGATCCCGTAGGTCTTGGGGCCGTGCGCCGCGCCCGCCGCTTTGAGCCCTGCAGCCACCTTGTCGAGCGCTTCGTCCCACGTGGCGGGGCGGAGCGGCGACTGGCGGTTGTCGCGCACCAGCGGTGTGGTGAGGCGGACGTACTCCTTCGGCACTGAAGTACCTCGAGGTGATGGGTCCGATCAACTGAGTGTAGACCGGCGTGGCGTGGCGCGTGCGGTCCCGCGTCTAGCGGATGCGCTCGAGGCGGATGGCCGGGATGAGGCGCGTCGTGCGCTTCTCGTAGTCAGCGAAACCTGGGTTGAGCGCCACGTGGGCGGCCCAGAGGCGGTCACGCTCGGCGCCTTCGGTGATGACCGCGCGCGCCTGATACTTCTCGCCGCCGGCCTCGACCGTGACGATGGGGTTTGCCTGGATGTTGGCAAACCAGGCCGGGTGCGCCGGTGCGCCGCCCTTGCTGGCCATGATCACGGGGTTGTCGCCGTCGCGGCTGAACACAAGCGGCGCGATGCGCGGCTCCCCGGTCTTGGCGCCGGTGGTGGTCAGCAGCAACACGGGCCGGCCAACGAACGGGCCGCTCTGCGCCTCGCCGTGGGCGCGGATATCGCTGATCAGGGTTTCGGTCATGGCGTGCCAGGCGGCGCGCGAGTCGGTTTCGGTCGTCATGTGACGAGTATATCGTTGATTACGCAACGACCTTTCCGGCGCATCGCGGCGGTGGTAGCGTCCCGCCATGCCCACCATGCTGCGTGTCCTCACTGATTCCGAGATTGCCTCCATCCACGAGCAGAGCCTCGTGGTCCTTGCCCGGACCGGGATGCGGATCGATTCGGCCAAGGCTCGCGCGTTGCTGGGGCAGGCTGGCGCCCAGGTGGACGAGGGGGAGCGCCGCGTCCGGTTCCCGCGGGCGCTGGTGGAGGCGTCGCTCGCCGCGGCGCCAAAGCAGTTCACGCTTGGCGGCCGCCGGCCTGGCTACGGGTTCACGGCCGGTGCCGGCGAGAGCACGATGATGCCCGACGGCGAATCCACCACCTTCTACGACCCGGCCAGCGGCATTCGGCGCGCCGCCACGCTGGATGACTGGTCAAACGCCACCAAGCTTGTGGACGCCATCGACGAGATTGGCCTCTACTGGCGGATGGTGAATTCCGGTGTGTCGGGACCCGGCGTTGGACCCGCCGTCGCCCATTGGGCTGAGGTCCACCGCCTCTTCTCCAAGCACATCCAGGACGAGATTGCGGGACCGGCCGAAGCCGCCTGGCTGCTGGAGATCCTGGGCACCCTCTTTGGCGGCCGCGAGGCGGTCCGCGCGCTGCACCCGTTCTCGGTGCTGTTCTGTCCGGTTTCCCCGCTGGCGATGGAGGAGTCCCACACGGACGCGTACCTCGCCACGGCGGGCTGGGACATCCCCATCTGCATCATGCCGATGCCGATGATGGGCACGTCAGCGCCAACCGGGCTGCGCTCCACGATTGTGAGCGGCAACGCCGAGGTGCTTGGCGCGATCTGTCTTGTGCAGGCGATGGCGCCCGGGACGCCGGTGCTGTACGGGCCGGCGTTGGCGGTGATGGAGCCCCGTACCGGCCGATGGGGCGGCGGCGGCCCCGAGCACTCGCTGCTGGGCGCGGCGGTGACCGAGATGGGGCGGTTCTACGGGCTCCCCGTCACGTCGTCCAGCGGCGGGACGGACCACTACGTGACGGGGATCCAGGCGGCGTACGAGCGCACGTGGAACTGGATGCTGCCCGTGCTGTCCTGGCCGGACGTGCTGATTGGACCCGGCGCGTTGGGCGGCGCGTCCACGCTCTGCCTTGAGCAGCTGATGATCGACGTGGAGGTGTACCGGGCGTGCCGGCGCATGCACGACGGCATCGGCATGGGCGTGGGCGAGGCTGATGTGGTGGCCGCACTGGACGAGGTGGGTCCGGTGGGGGACTTCCTGTCCCGCACGGAGACCCGTGACGCGGTCCGCGGCGGGGAGTGGTTCATGCCGCGGCTGGGCTACCACGGCACGTTTGACCGCTGGGAGGCAAAGGGCCGCCCCGAGATCATCGATGAGGCGCGCGAGGCCGCGGCAAAGACGGTTGCCGCGCACAAGCCCGTGCCCATGTCCGAAGACGTGGCGGCGGCCTTGGCCGAGATCGAGCGGCGCTCCGCCAAAGCTGGGTGAATCTTGGTGAATCTGGGTAGCCATCACGGTGTCCCCCTGCCAACATCGGCGGCAAGGAGGTGCGTCCTATGTACGGCACGATGGCCAGAATCCAGCCGCTCCCGGGCAAAGAGGCGGAGTTGATCGCGATTGGCGACTCGATGCGCGAGGCTCCCATGCCAGGCTTCCGCGCGAGCTTCCTCTTCAAGCCGGATCACAATCCCTATTCAAACCCGACCTACTTCCTGGTTGCGGTGTTTGAGGACGAGGCCACGTACAAGGCCAACGCCGACAGCCCCGGGCAGGACGCCCGCTACCGCGAGCTGCGTGCGCTGCTTGCGGCCGGTCCCGACTGGATGGACGGCACGTACTGGGGGATGTAGCCCGCTCAAGAGCCCCGGCCATTTGACGGCCCGGCGGGCTCGGGGCAACCTCGGGGCATGACCGACACGGCCACCCCCGAGGAGCTGCCCGTAACCGACGGGCCGTTCTTTTGCTACCGCCACCCAGATCGAGAAACCTGGGTCAGCTGCGGCCGCTGCGACCGACCCATCTGCACGCGCTGCGCCATGCAGGGCCCGGTGGGTTTGCGGTGCGCTGACTGCGGCAAGCCGGCGTTTGATCCGCTGACCTCGCTGACCACCGGGCAGGCCGTTGGCGCGTTTCTCATTGCACTCATCGGCGGTCTTGTTGTCTCGATGATTGCGCCTCGGATTGGCTTCTTCGGGCTGATCCTGGCGTATCTCGGCGGCGGGTTCACCGCGGACATGACCATGCGCTCCATTGGGTTCAAGGCGGGTCCGATGATCGCCGGGCTGGTGATTGGCGGGATTGCTGTTGGGGCGCTCGCCGCCTTCGGCCTTGGGTATGGCTCCGTGCTTTCGGCCGTGATGGCCTCATCGGACCCCGCGGCATCGCTGGCGGCGGTGTTTGGCCCGCTGCTCCTGCCCGGCCTCGGCTGGGGCGCGCTGTACGGGGCGGTTGTTGCCGCGGGGGCCTGGCAGAAGCTTCGCTAGCTAGTGGAGCGCGACGCCCGGGAGCTCGCCCTCGCCCAGGGCTTCCACAACACCGACGCGCCAGAACGGCACGCCTGAACGGGCGAAATCCGCCTCGACTGCCTCGAGCTTGGCCGGATCGATGGCCGCAAGCAGCCCTCCGGAGGTCTGCGGGTCATGCGCCAGCGTGATCCTCTCGCGCGCAACGCCGTGTGCAACCGCAAGCGCGGGCGCCGTGAACCGGCGGTTGTGCGCGGCGCCACCCGTCTCCACGCCGGCCCGGGCCGTATCCAGCGCACCACCCAGCGCGGGCAGGGCATCGGCGTCAAAGACGAGACGCGCGCCCGACGCACGGGCCATCTCCAGACCGTGGCCCAAGAGGCCAAAGCCCGTCACATCGGTTGCTCCGCTGGTGCCGTGGCGGCCCAGCGCTTCGGCGGCCGCCCTATTGAGGCCACGCATCTGGGTGATCGCGGCGTCAAGATCTGCTGGCGCCACCTTGCCGCTTCGGCTGCCGCTCACAAGGAGCCCGGTGCCAAGGCGCTTGGTCAGCAGCAGCACATCGCCGGGCTTCGCCCCGCCCTTGCGAAACAGCTTGTCAGGGTGGGCCGCGCCGATCACCGCTAGCCCGTACTTGGGTTCCGTATCGCGGATCGTGTGACCGCCGGCAAGCATGCCGCCCGCCTCGCGGACCTTGCCGGCGGCCGCCTCAAACACGGCCCGCAAAGCGTGCGTGGGGAAGTCCTCCGGGAACGCCGCGATGGACAGCGCAAACAGCACGCGACCGCCCATGGCAAACACGTCGGACAGCGCGTTGGCTGCGGCGATCTCGCCGTATGCCGCCGGGTCATCCACAAGCGGTGGGAAGAAGTCCAGCGTGCCGATGACGGCGAGGTCGTCGCTCAGCCGGTAGGCCGCGGCATCGTCGGGCGGCTCAAGCCCTGCGATCAGGTTGGCGTCGGCGGCCACGCCCTCCGCCCCGCCGGCACCCACGGCTCCCAGCCCGGCCAGTGCTTCGGCCAGCAGGTCTGCGCCAAGCTTGGCAGCGCACCCGCCGCACTCGGTCATCTCGGTGAGGCGGATGGTCGGCAGGTCTGCGGCAATCTCGGGGGCGCTCATCCCCGGATCATAGGCCGCTGTGCGGCAAGGTGATCGATGGTCCTCGGGGCCATGAACCAACAGGGAACAGCTCTGGGCGGTGGGTTAGGACGAGGACAGCGCGCAACCCAGCAATGCGGTCCAGGTCAGCGACGAAGGCATGCGCGGCCCTCTCGTCCAGGTGCTCTGTGGGTTCGTCGAGGATCAGGATCCTGACGTTCGCGAGCAGGGCGCGAGCAAGTGCCAGCCGCTGGCGCTGACCGCCCGAGAGCCGCGCCCCGTGTTCGCCGACGGCGGTCGCCAACCCAGCCGGCAGCGATTGGACCCACGAGAGGAGTCCGGCTGCGTCCAGCGCCTGCTCGAGGTCCTCGGCTCGTGCGTCCGGCATGGCGATGCGGAGGTTGTCCGCGAGCGTCGCGTCGAAGATGTGTGGGTCCTGCTCGCACAGGCCCATCACACGGCGCACGTCATCGCCCGCCAGCGCGGCAAGTTCATGGGTGGCGCCCTCGCCGTCCACCAATGCGAGCGTGCCGCTCGACGGGTTGAGGAAGCGAAGGCAGGCAGCGGCGAGCGTACTCTTCCCGGCGCCGCTGACGCCGCTGACGACAAGCCGGCCACCGGCGACAAGGTCGAGGTTGAGCGGACCGAGTGCGTCTGCGCACGCGCCCGGGTATCGCACACAGAGGCTCCGCACGCGAAGCCCGACGGCCCCCGGTGGGATTCGGGCGGGGGAGGCCGGCTCACACACCGGATCGGGTCGCCGGAGGATGTCCTGCAGACGGCCCGCCGACGAGGCGAGGCCGGGCAACAGCCTTGCCGCGGGAGCGAGTGGGGCCACAATCTCGTGCACGGCGATTGGCGTGAGCACGATCACCGCGAGCGCCACGCCCGTAAGCGTGCCTGCGTGAACGGCGGCGATTGCGGTGAGCAACGAGATCCATACCGCGGCCCCGGCGGCGAGGCCGGCGACGAGAGTGCCAACTCCCGCACCCTGGGCGGAGCGTCGTTCGGCATCGGCAAGGACCCGACCCGTGACCTCTAGCGACGCCAGCGCTTGCGGCAGGGCGCCAAGCGCGAGCAGTTCCGGGGCGCCGCGCAGGGTCTCGATCGCGATGTCGGCCATCGCTCCGCGCGCCGGCGACAGGCTGCGCTCGGACTGGCTGGCTACAGCAGCCGCGGCGAGCGGACCGACAAAGGCGGTAACCAGGACCGACCCTGCCAGCACTGCAGCAGCGACCGGCAGCAGACCGCCGATCAGCACAACCGCTCCTGCGGCGGCGATGCCAGCTGCCAACCCCGGCAGCAGGACGCGCAGCCACAGATCGGCAAGACCGTCGACGTCGCCGATCAGCCGGGCCAAGAGGTCTCCGGACCGGAGTTCGGCAAGACCGGCAGGCGCGAGGCGGGCGAGGCGGGCATAGACGCTCGCTCGCAGCTCGGCAAGAACGCGAAGCGCTGCGTCGTGTGCCGCAAGCCTCTCGGCGTAGCGCAGCACGCCGCGGCCGATGCCGAACGCGCGCACGGCGGTGACCGAGAGCATCAGAGCGAACATCGGCGGCTGTTCCGCAGCGCGGGAGATCAGCCATGCGGACGTGGCGGCGAGGCCGATGGCGCACGCAGCGGCACCCACCCCGGCCAAGACGGCGAGCAGCAAGCGGGGCGCCACAGGACGGCCGTAGCGCAATACGGCGAGCAGGGCGCTCACTGCTGGCCGCCCTCGGGGGGCGTTGTGGTCGCGCTCCACCGGACGGCAACCGTGCGGTCAGCGCCAGCGATGGCGCTTGGGCGATGGGTGACAAGAAGCACCGCCGCCCCCCGGTTGGCCTCTGTGCGGATCGCAGCCAGCACCTGCGCCTCGGCAGCCTCGTCGAGGCCCGCGGTGGGCTCATCGAGGAGCAGGATCGGGGCCCGTCGCAGGAGCCCCCGAGCAACGCCAACCCTCCGCCGCTGGCCACTCGACAGACCGCGGCCAGCTTCGCCCAGGACCCGATCCGGATTGGCGTCCGGTTCGATCAGCCCCACCCGTTCGAGGCAATCGGCCACGTCGGCTGCCCCGGCCGCGGGCGCCCCGAGGCGCACGTTTTCGGCGATGGTTCCCGGGAACAGGTACGGGGTCTGCGGGACCCAGCCGACGCAGGCGCGCCATGCGCCTTGGTCGAGCGTGGTGATGTCCACCCTGCCCCCGTCCGCGGACAGGGCCCAAACCCGACCCGCCGTGGGTGTGGTGAAGCCGAGGATCGCGGCGAGCAGCGTGCTCTTGCCTGCGCCGCTTGGCCCGGTGAGGGCGACAACCTCGCCGGGCCGCACCACCAGGGACACGTCCGCGGGCGCCACGATGAGGCGGCCTGACTGCTCCACGGACAGCCCCTCCACGGCGATGCCGGCCAGAAGCGCCGGTATGGACACACCACCGTTGGGAGTTGTCGCCACACGTGCATCCAAGACTGCGAACGCGTCACGCGCGGCCGCAAGTCCCTCCTCAGACGCATGGAACTCGGCCCCGAGCCGCCGCAACGGCAGGTATGCCTCGGGTGCAAGAATCAGGGCGAACAGGCCTGTCTCAAGCGCAAGGTTGCCGGTGGCAAGCCGGAGGCCGATCCCCACGGCGATAAGCGCCACCGAAATCGTGGCGAGCAGCTCAAGCGTCATCGCCGAGAGAAACGCCACGCGCAACGTTTCCAGCGTGGCCGAGCGGTAGGCGTCGGTGACGCGCCCCAGGATTGCAACCTGCGCGTCTGCCCGCCCGTAGGCGCGGAGCGTCGGCAGGCCTGCGACGGTGTCCGAGAACCGCGTCGCCAGACGCCCGAGCATTGCCCAGCGCCGGTTGCGACGGGCTACCGACATGCGGCCGATCAGCACCATGAACACCGGGATGAGTGGGACCGTCAGCGCGACGGTGAGGGCCGCCACGCCATCTACGAGCACCAAGCAGCAAACGACCGTGACCGGCACGATCGCCGCCAGTGCGACTTGCGGCAGGTAGCGGCCGAAGTACGCATCGAGCGCGTCGAGGCCGCGGGTGGTCAACAGGGCGACGCCCGCCGTCGAGCGCTCCGCGGCCAGCGCCGGGCCTCGGCTCGCGGCCGCGGTGAGGACGCGAAGGCGCAGATCAGCCTTGACGGTACTGCTCACACGCTGGGCAACCACCTCGGCGGCCCAAGCCACGAGCGCACGCGCGGCCAGGACAACGGCGAGCACGGCGAGCGTGCCCGCCAGCGAGGCCGTGACGGCGCCGCCAAGGAATGTCGACGCGATTGCGTGAGCGAGAAGCGAGGCCTGGACGACAGCGAGGAGCGCAGTTGCCACACCAAGCGCGACCGCCGCGCCGAGCGCAGTTGTCGCAGTGTGCGCGGTTGCAAGCAGCCGGCGGTGGGTGTTCACAAAGCCGTGGACGCGGCGAAGCTGGGTGCGGGAACGCTCGTCAGGGCTTGGCCGGCGCCGCCTGCACCGTGACGCGCTTGCGGAAGATCCAGTAGGTCCATCCCTGGTAGAGCAGGACGAGCGGCGTGAAGATCACGGCCACGACGGTCATGATCGTAAGGGTGTACTGCGTGGATGCCGCATTGGTAGTTGTCAGGCTGAACGCCGGGTCCGTGGTGGACGGCATGACGTCCGGGAACAGCGCGAGGAACAGGCACACCACCGCGAGCGCGATCGTCACCGCGGAGCCAATGAACGCCCAGCCCTCGCGGCGGACACGGTTGGCCACAAGCGCGCCGATGAGCGCCAGTGCCGCCGCTACCGCCACAGTGATGGACGCGGCGTTGCCTGTCTGGACGTTTGCCCAAGCGAGGAACGCCACCGCCACAACAGCGGTGACGAGGCCCACCCGCGTGACGAGCCCGTTGGCGCGATTGCGCAGTTCGCCTTCGGTCTTGAGCGCGAGGAAGACGAGCCCGTGGGTGATGAACAGGAGCAGTGTGGTGAGCCCGCCCAACAACCCAAACGGGTTGAGGAGCGTGATCAGGTTGCCCGTGAACTGCTTATGCGCGTCAATCGGCACGCCGGCCACGATGTTGGCAAACGCGACGCCCCAGAGCAAGGCAGGCAGGAAGCTGCAGATAGCGATGGCGATATCCCAGCGCTGGCGCCAGACGGCGCCGCCGCGCTTGTTGCGGTATTCGATGCCTACGCCGCGCACAATCAGCGCGACGAGGATCAGGAACAGCGCCAAGTAGAAGCCCGAGAACAGCGTGGCGTACCACTCGGGAAACGCGGCAAATGTCGCACCGCCGGCCACAATGACCCAGACCTCGTTGCCGTCCCAGACCGGGCCGATGGTGCGCAGGATCGCGCGCCGCTCGGGCTCCGTTTGACCAAGGATGGGAGACAGAATGCCAACCCCGAAGTCGAAGCCCTCCAGCACGAAGTAGCCAATCCAGAGGACGGCGATGAGGGCGAACCAGACGGTTGTCAGTTCCATCTCGATGTCCTCTCAGTACCCGAAGCCAAGCGCGGCATCGGCGTCGTGTTCAAGGCTGGCGTCCGCGACAGCGGGCGGGAGGCCGTCGCGGACGCGACGAACCATCAGGCCCACCATGACCACCGCGAGCGCCCCGTATAGGACGGTGAAGCCGATCATCGTGACCAGCACGTCAAAGGTGCTTGACGTAGGTGAGACCGCGGAGGCGGTGGACATCAGTCCGAACACGATCCAGGGCTGCCGGCCAATCTCGGTGAACATCCACGCAAAGCTGTTGGCGGCAAGCGGCAAGAACGGCAGCGCGATCGCTGTGGCGAGCGCAAACCTGCCGGGTACGCGCCCCTTGCGGAGGCCGAACAGGAACCACGCCGCGGCCAGCGCCGCGAGGATTCCTGTACCGATCATGAGCCGGAATGTCCAGTAGGTGACGGCCGTGTTGGGCGTGTAGTCGCCAGCGCCATAGGTGGCTTCGTACTGCGTCTGGAGGTCGTTGATGCCCTCCACCTTGCCGTCCAAGGTGCCTGTGGCGAGGAACGACAGGAGATTGGGGATCCGAATGGAAAAGACGTCCTGGCTCCCGTCCAGCGATCCAATCGTGAAGATCGAGAACGAGGCGGGCTGCTCGGTGGTCCAGAGTGCCTCAGCGGCGGCCATCTTCATTGGCTGCTGCTCAGTCATGATCTTGCCCTGAATGTCGCCGGTCACCGCCACCAGCAGGCCGGACACCAGCAGCATCGTGGCGCCAACCTTGGCCGTCGTGCGGAACGCGCCCTCGTCGTCAGCGCGCCGGCGGATGAGGCGCCATAGGGCGATGCCGGTCAGGAGGGCGCCCGTGGTCATGAACGCTGCGGCGATCGTGTGCGGGAAGGTGATGAGTGCTGTGCTGTTGGTCAGCAGCGCGAAGAAGTCCTTCAGTTCCGCTCGTCCCGTGGCCGCGTTGACCTCGTACCCGACCGGGTGCTGCATCCAGGAGTTGGCGGCCAGAATGATGAACGCCGAGATGGCCGAGCCAACCGCCGCGACCCAGATGGTGACGAGGTGGAGGCGGGGCGACAGACGGCCCCAGCCAAAGATCCAGAGGCCAAGGAACGTGGACTCGAGGAAGAACGCCAGCAGCCCTTCGATTGCCAGCGGCGCCCCAAAGATGTCGCCCACAAACCTGCTGTAACTGCTCCAGTTCATGCCGAACTGGAACTCCTGCACGATCCCAGTCACTACGCCAAGGGCGAAGTTGATCAAAAACAGTTCACCGACAAAGCGCGTGAGCCGCAGGTACGACTCTTTCTTCGTGCGGTACCAGGCCAGCTGGAACCCGGCGGTCGCGAAGGCCATCCCGATGGTCAGGGGAACGAACAGGAAGTGGTAGACAGTGGTGATCCCGAATTGCCATCGGGACAGCATCAGCGGATCCACAGGTACCTCATCCTCCGTGAACGCAGGGTCACGACCAAGGATGCCTGCGACATATATATGTCGGATAGGCCGAAGGGCACAATCCCAACAGTCGACGGCAGGCCGTTCGGGGGCCGCGTGTCGCGCTGGCGCTACTGCTGCGTCTGACCTTCGGCCGAACGCCGCTCCGCCACGATGACGGCGTCGATCATCTGACGCCCAGCGCCGCCGTCACGATGCACCAGTTCCGCCGTCACGACGGCCAGGCCCGGATCGGAGCCGAGCTCCGCCGCAATGTCGGCAGTGGTGAAGAGTACGGCGGGGTCCTGGGGCCCGCCCACGCCATCGGTCAGGTTTGAGAGGTCGTGGCCCACGACGACAAGGTGCCCGCCCGGCGCCACCGCGTCGGCCGCTGCCGCGTAGATGGCCCGGCGCTCAGTTGGCGGCAAGTGCAGGTACACGAGGGCGACGAGATCAAACGAGCGCGGCTCGGGCCGCCAGGTCAGCAAGTCGGTCTGGAGGAGGCGGATCTCCACACCTGCCGCGGCGGCCGATCGTTCGGCACGCGCCAGAGCCACTGCGGAGAAGTCCACAGCCGTCGCCTGCCACCCGCGCGACGCCAGCCAGATGGCGTTGCGCCCATCGCCCGCGGCGAGGTCAAGGGCGCGCCCAGGTTTCCACCCGCTCGCCACCCGCACAAGCGAGGAATCGGGCTCGGGCGATTCGATTGGGTCGCGGGCGCTGTGGCGTTCGTCCCACAGTTGCTGGCGCGTCTTCTCGGGCTCGGTCATGCGCGGCGCCTCGTCAAGCGGCAGTTAGCGGACGATGGGGCGGCCGCTGCGGGCCCAGGCACTCGTGCCGCCCCAGACAGACACGGCTCCCGCGAAGCCCTTTGCGATGAGGAAGTCCGTGGCGCCCTGGCTCCGGCCGCCCGAGGCGCAGATCACCGCATACGGCTTGTCGTGGCTGAGTGCGCCCAGACGGGCGGGCAGCTCGTGCATGGGGATGTGCATGGCATCGGGCACATGGCCCATCGTGAACTCCCACGGATCGCGCACATCCAGCACCTGCACCGCACCCTGCTTGATGAGGGACTCCAGTTCGTTGATATCGATGGTGGGAGTGCGCGCGGCAAACAGGTTGGGGGCGAACATCGGGGCTCCGAGTTAGTTGATGGAGGGGGTGAGTGATGTGCCGGCGGCCCACGTCGTGTAGCCACCGTCCAGGTTTCGGACGTTGTCCCAGCCGTGCTGGCGCAGGATCCGCGTGGCGGTGTGGCCGCGGACACCCACGGCGCAGTGGATGATCGCCGGTCCCTCTGGCACCTCGGCCAGCCGGTCGCGGAGCTCATCCACGGGGATGAGGACGGATCCCGGGATGCCGCCACGCCGGTGCTCGCTGGCGGAGCGCACATCGATGAGCGTGGCTCCGGCGTCCATCGCGGCGGCCAGTTCGTGCCACTGGATCGTGGGCGTGAGGCCGTCTCGGGTGTTCATGGCAGCGTAGCCCAGCATGTTCACCGGGTCCTTGGCGGACGCGAACTGCGGGGCGTACGCCAGCTCCAGGTCCGCCAGATCGCTCGCGGTGAGACCGCCCGCCATTGCTGTGGCGATGACATCAATCCGCTTGTCCACGCCGGACTTGCCCACGCCCTGGGCGCCCAGGATCTGGTCTGTTGCCGGATCCACGAGCAGCTTGAGCGCCATGCCGTCTGCGCCCGGGTAGTAGCCGGCGTGCGAGGACGGGTGGGTGTGGACCACCATGTACGGCCGCCCGGCGGCGCGCAGCCGCTTCTCATTCCAGCCCGTGACGGCAACCTGCAGGCCGAAGACGCCCACGATGGCGGTGCCCTGGATGCCGCGGTCCTTGCCTGGCCGGCCAGCGATGACGTCTGCGACAAAGCGGCCCTGGCGGTTGGCGGTGTTGGCGAGCGGGACAAGCGTCTCGGAGCCGTCAAGCCCGTCGCGCTTCTCCACCGCGTCGCCAACCGCGTAGATGTTCGGGTCGCTGGTGCGGAAGTGCTCGTCGGTGGCGATGCCGCCGCGCGGGCCAATCGTGAGCCCGGACGCCTTGGCGAGGCCCGTCTCGGGTCGCACGCCGATGGCCGCAATGACGATGTCCGCAGGCAGGTGCTCCCCGTTGGCCAGCGTCACATCGCGCGCACCGATGGCGGTCACGGCGGCGCCAAGCCGCAGGGCGACGCCTGAGCGGCGGATCCGGTCGTGGACGGGCGCAACCATTTCAGGGTCAAGCGGGGCCATCACTTGGGCCGTAGCCTCAACGACCGCGGTCTGGATGCCGCGGTGGACCAGGTTCTCCGCCATCTCGAGGCCAATGAACCCGCCGCCAATGACAACAGCGGTCTTGGCGCCATGGGCTGCCGCCACCATGGCGTCCGTGTCTTCAACGTTGCGCAGCGAAAGCGCGCGCTCGATGCCGGGGATGGGCGGCCGAACGGGGCTTGCGCCAGGCGAGAGGATCAGGGCGTTGTAGGGGAACTCCAGTTCTGTGCCGGTGCCCGCGGCGGCGCCCGCCGCAGCGGCCAGGTCACGCACGATGACAACTTGGCGGTCGCGGTCAATCCGCACGGCCTCATGGCGGACGCGGACGTCCAGCCGGAACCGGGCTGCCAGCGATGCCGGCGTCTGGAGCAGGAGCGCGTCCCGCTTCTCGATGACGCCGCCCACGTGGTACGGCAGGCCACAGTTGGCAAACGAGACATAGCCGCTGCGCTCGATGACGGTGATCTGCGCGGTCTCATCAAGGCGGCGCATGCGGGTGGCGGCGGACATGCCGCCGGCAACCCCGCCGATGATCACGATGTGGCGCTGGGTGGTGGGGTTGGTCATGGCGGGTTCCTTGGGGGACGGCGCAGCGAGGGATGGGACGCGCTGTGCCTGCTGCATCGTAGCGTCTACTTGCGTGATTGCGCAACTACTTGTCTGGCGTGGCCGATGAGCGCGGCGGTTTAGTTGGGCAGCAGCCGCGTGAATGCGCTGAGGTGCTGCGTTGAGCCGGTGCGGAGCCTGGTGTAGGCGCGCAGCA
>CAIXZV010000236.1 GCA_903924005.1 uncultured Chloroflexota bacterium
ACCATGACCGTGAGCCCGGTGAGCACCCAGGTGGCCACCCTGGTCAAGCTGACGCGCGTGCTCCTGCTTGGGCCCGTGGTGCTGTTCTACAGCCTGCGCCAGCCAGCTCCGGCCGATGGCGGGACGCGGCGCGCCCCGCTGTCGCCGCTGAAGCTGGTGCCCTGGTTCCTCATCGGCTTTCTCGTGCTGGCGCTTGCGCGGAGCGTTGGCCTGCTGCCCGTCGCGGTGGCGGACCCGATGTTCCAGCTCAGTCGGTGGCTGACAATTGGGGCGATGGCTGCGCTGGGTCTTGGCGTTGACGTCCGCGTGGTGGCCAAGGTGGGCCAACCGGTGGCGGTGGCGGTGATCGGCTCGCTTGCCGTGATGATCACGGTGAGCATTGTTGCAATCCGGGTGCTGGGGGTGTGACGGCGATGGACCGGGCGGACAGCTTGGAGCGGTTTGTCACGGCGCAGAGCGGCATCTATGAGGCGGTGCTGCGTGAGCTGTGCGCGGGCGCCAAGGCAAGCCACTGGATGTGGTTTGTCTTCCCGCAGATCGCGGGGCTTGGGCTCTCGGAAATGAACCGCCTCTACGCCATCGCATCGCTGGCTGAGGCGCAGGCGTATCTGGCGCACCCAGTGCTTGGGCCGCGGCTCCGCGAATGCGCCGGGATCATCGCGGCTACCCGTGGCAGAACGGCCGTCGCGATCTTCGGCGCGACGGACGCGCGCAAGCTCCACTCATCGATGACGCTGTTCCACCTGGCCGCCCCGGGCGAGTTGGTGTTCCGCGACGTGCTGGACCGCTATTTCGAGGGACGTCTGGACTCCGGCACCACGGATCGGCTGCCCGGGTAGACCCCCGGCATCGGGACCGGCACGCCCGGGCAGGGGCCGATGCGCCCACGCGCCCCGACAGCGCCGCACGGTACCCTTGCGGTGTGGCCCAACTGACACCGCGACTGCCTGCGGACGACCCCGATCTCGCAACCCTGACGCTCGATGAACTGGAGCTGCGTTGGGCGGCGTTTGCTGCGCGCGCGGCGATCTCTGCTGAGGCGATGACCGGGGCTGACCGCAAGGCGCAGGCGCTGGGCGTCTCGGGTGAAACCCTGATGGAGCACGCGGGCACGGCAGTTGCGGCGGCAGCGAGAGCGCTGCTTGTGTTTAACGGGCGAGAGGGCAAGCCAATCGTGATCATGGCCGGCCCCGGCAACAACGGCGGCGACGGCTTTGTGGCCGCGAGACGGCTCGCCTCCTGGGGTGTGCCCGTGATCGCGGTGTTCGTGTCCACCGATGAGCGGCCGCGCACGCACGATTCGGCCCGCAACTGGAAGCGTCTTGACGGTCTCGCCAACGTCACCTGTATCCATGCTCCGGTTGCTCGTGATGTGGCCATCCTCGGCCAGGGGATCGACAAGGCCGGCGTCATCGTGGACGCGCTCCTGGGCATCGGCGCTGGCGGGCGTCTGCGCGAACCCATCCGCAGCGCTGTGGAGGTCATCCGCAACGGCCGCGCCGCAGGCGTCCCCGTGCTGGCAGTTGATACGCCAACGGCTGTGAACCTCACGTCCGGTGATCCGTCGGATCCGGTTGTGCGCGCTGACCTCACGGTCACCTTCCATCGGCCAAAGACGGGGCTCATGGCAAAGCCCGGCAAGTCACTAGCCGGCAGGATCCTTGTTGCGCCCATCGGCATCCCGGCCGAGGCAGACCGTGGCTGAGACGCCCACGCCGGTTCGCCAGCCCGGGGCCAGAGAGGTGGCGCTGCTTGGCGTCGGCCTCGTCGCGCTGGTGCTGGCGGCGGCCGCCGCAACAGCCCTGCTGCCCAAGGACATCCAGTCAGTCGTCTTCCACACCCCGCTCCTTATCGCGGTGCTGATCGTCGGCACCGCCCTTGTCCTGTGGCGCATCCTTCGTGCGCCCGGTCCCGGAGGTCTGCAATGACCGCACCCGTGTCTGTCCAGGTCCACGCCCACGAGCACCCGGCCCCCGCACATCGGCCCCCACTGGCCGTGCGCGGCGCGGATCTTGAGCGGCTCGCCAACGAGCGCTGGGATCTTCTGATTGTCGGCGGCGGCATCGTCGGCGCAGGCGCGCTGCTCGATGCCCAGGGCCGCGGCATGAAGGTGGCGCTGATTGAGCAGGACGATGTCGCCTCGGGCACGTCGTCGCGCTCCAGCCGGCTCATCCACGGCGGTCTGCGGTATCTGGAGCAGTACCACTTCGGCCTCGTCCGCGAGGCGCTCCACGAGCGGGCCCTGCTCCTGGAGTTGGCGCCGCACCTCGTGCGCCTTGAGGAGTTCCTCTTCGCCCTGTACGGCACACCGGTGATCACGCGGGCGTTCTTCACCGCCGGCATGACGCTGTATGACCTGCTGGGCTCGGCCAAGAGCGGCGGGCGCCACCACCACCTCACGCTCGGGACCACGCTTGAGTGGGCGCCAAACCTCAACCGCAAGAACCTGCGCGGCGGCATCGTCTACCACGACGGCATGGAGGACGACGCGCGGCTTGCGCTGGCGGTTGTGCTCACGGCCCGCGAGTTGGGCGCAACGGCTGTCACCCGCGTCCGCGCCACGGCGGCCCTGCGCGACGGCGACAGGATCACCGGCGCCACCGTCACGGACCTCCTTGGCGGTACATCCTTTGACGTCCACGCCGACACGGTCCTCGACGCCACCGGCGTCTGGGGCTCAAAGGCAGACCGTCCGTTCAGCGGTGAGGGCGCCACGTTCAGCGTCCTGCCATCGCGCGGTAGTCACCTGATTGTCCCCAGGGACCGCATCCCGGCCAAGGGCGGCATGACCATCCGCGTCCCGGGCAAGGTGGTGTTTATGGTCCCGTGGCCGCGCCACTGGGTCATCGGGACCACGGACGACCCGTTCCACGGGCCGCTGGATCGGCCGTCGGCCAGCGTTCCCGAAGTGGACAAGCTGCTTGACACGGTCAACACCACCCTTGACGTGGGGCTGGACCGCTCCGAGATCCTCGGCACCTTTGCCGGGCTGAGGCCGCTGGTTGCTCCGTCCGACGCCGGGTCCACCGTGAAGGTGTCGCGCGAGCACAAGGTGGCCGTGGAGGCGCCGGGGCTTGTGCGCATCAGCGGCGGCAAGTACACGACGTATCGGCTCATGGCGCGCGACGCGGTGGACGCCGTGCTGGGCGCCGACGCCGTCAAGCGCCCGAGCACAACTGCCAACCTGCCGATCAGCGGCGCGGCCGCCAGATCCGACCTTGAGGCAATGGCAATCCGCTTGGCCGCCGAACCCGGGGTGGGGGAGGAGGGCGCCCGCTCGCTTGTGGACCGCTATGGCATCACCGCCAAGGACGTTGTGGCGTTTGGCCGTGAGCGGGATCTTCTACGCCCGATCGTCGCCGGTCATGCCTATCTGGAGGCCGAGGTGGCCTGGGCCGTGGAGCACGAGCTGGCCATGTCGATTGACGACATCCTGGCGCGGCGCATGCGGCTGGCGATGGCGCTGCCCGATCGCGGCGAGTCCATTGCGGCACGCGTGGCCAGCATCACCGGCGACGTGCTGGGCTGGGACGAGGGGCGCCAGGCGGCCGAAGCCGCGGCGTATCTCGTGGGTGCCCACCGCGAGTTTGACGTCCCGTCAGACTGAGGCGAAACGCGGCCCGAAACGGCCGCAACATTCGGCCAAAAATACGGTATCGCCAAGGTTGCGGTTCCCACGTATGCTTCACGGGCGCGGAGAGCCGCGTTTGGCAATTCGTTCGCACGTTCGAAACACGGTTTCCTCCGGAAGTAACTCCAAGGACCCGGGCAAGAGGCGGCGACTACTGGAGGAAATCGGCACGTGGCCGACAAGACACTTACCTGCTCGGACTGCAACCAGGAGTTCGCGTTCACGGAGCGCGAGCAGGCGTTCTACGCCGAGAAGGGTTTCTCGGAGCCCCGCCGCTGCCCCTCGTGCCGCGCTAGCCGCAAGGCCGCGCGTTCGGGTGGCGACAGCGGGTTTGGCGGCGGCAGCTCGTACTCGGGCGGCGGCAGCAGCTATGACTCCGGCTACGGCGCTGGCGGCGGATATTCCGCCGGCGGCTACGGCGGCGGTGGCGGTGGCGGCGGCGGCGGTGGCTTCGGCAACCGTGGCGGCGGACCCCGCGAGATGTTCACCGCGACCTGCAGCAGCTGCGGTCGTGAGGCTCGCGTCCCGTTCCGTCCCACCAATGGCAAGCCTGTGTACTGCTCGGACTGCTTCCGCTCACAGCGCGGCGGCTGAGCAACTGGGGCGCTAGCGCCCCGCAACTAAGCATCGCCGGGCCACGGCTTCGTGGCCCGGTTTTGCATTTTCTGGGGTCCGGACCTGGGTCCAGAGTTGGGCGCTGTCGGGCGGTGTAGCATCGCTGCGGCCACATCCACGCATCGAACCGTCGATCAAGCCGGAGAGTACCCGCACCCATGGCCGTCGGCTCCTCCAACTCCTTCGACCTTGTCGTCCTTGGCGCCGGCACCGGCGGCTACTCGGCGGCATTCCGCGCCTCACAGTTGGGCCTCAAGGTTGCCCTGGTGGACGAGGGCAAGATTGGCGGCACGTGTCTCCATCGCGGCTGCATCCCCACCAAGGCGCTGCTTGAGTCCGCAGCCGTGGCCGAGCG
>CAIXZV010000237.1 GCA_903924005.1 uncultured Chloroflexota bacterium
CTCGACACCCAGCGGCAGCAGCCGCACCACGCGGCACCGCGACAGCAGCGGCGACGTGACCTCGAAGAACGGGTTTTCCGTGGTGGCGCCCACCATCGTGATGGTGCCGTTCTCGACGTGGGGCAGGAACGCGTCCTGCTGGGCCTTGTTGAAGCGGTGGATCTCGTCGATGAAGAGCACGCTGCGGCGGCCGTGGAGGGCGCTCTGGTCCTGGGCCTCGGCGATGGTTGCGCGAACCTCGGCGACACCCGACATCACGGCCGAGATGGTGCGGAACTCCGCGCCAACCGACTCCGCGAGCAGCCGCGCCAGCGACGTCTTGCCGGTCCCGGGCGGTCCCCACAGGAGCAGCGAGGCAAGGTGGCCGCGGGCTGTGGAGCGGCGGAGCGGCCCGCGTTCGCCCACCAGGTGCTGCTGGCCCGCAAACTCGTCAAGCGTGCGCGGGCGCATCCGTGCCGCGAGCGGCTGGCGCTCGGGCGGCGGCTTGAAGAGCGCTTCTGGCTTGGCGCCCTGGCCGGCGCCTCTGGGGGGCATGCGCGGATGGTAGCCCCCGGCGCGGCTAGCGGACGGCGCCCCCGAAGACCGACCCGGCCATGGCCCGCGCCTGGTCGATGTTGGGGTCTTCGGTGTCCGTGTTGAACTCCTTCTTCCCGCCACCGGTCACGAGCGTGATCCTGAGGTAGTCCTGGTGGATGGGGGAGTCGTCGTCCCCGACATCCTTGCGCTTGCGCTCAAACTTGAGCTCGCGCACATCGGCAGGGGTGAGCGCGCCGTTGCCGGGGGACTCGGCCAGGATCTGGTCCGGTGTCAGCGCGCGGTAGTGCTCCGCAAAGCCGACGCTTGCCTTGAGCTGGGCGCCCCACTGGGAGAAGAAGCCGCCGCCCTGCGCCTTCGACTGGGCTCGTGCCATCTCAATCTGGGCCATCACGACTTCCTTGGTCGCTTCGGCCAGGATCATCCGGTAGTTCGTGAAGACCAGGGTGTAGACCTTCGTGGAGAACATCGACACCTTGATGCGGGCGTTCGGGACGACCCCGATGACCGACTCAGCCTGCATGGCACACGCTCCACCGAAACGCCGGGAACGCCCCGGACCGCATATGCAGGATCGCGGGCAGCGCGAAACGGCTCAAGGGCCGAATGGAACGGTGGCACAGGTGCGGTGCGGGCGGCCCCGCGGCCTGTGGACGCCTGCTAGAGGACCGGGATCACCTTGGTGACGTCCACGAGGATCCACAGGACGATGAGGATTGTGAACAGCAGGGCAGCGATCTTGGTGATCTCGCGCACGTCTCGGCCGACGTAGGCGTACTCCTGCTGGGCGCGCATCCCCAGCGTGCCGCCAGTGGAGACCTCACGGGTGGAGCGCACCTGGCTCCGCTTGCGGGCGGCGTCCGCAGCCTTCTCCTCAGCCAGAAGGGCGGCCTCGAGTTCGGCGGCGCGATTTGCCTCCGACTCGGTGAGTCCAACCGAGCGCTGCATGACGCCGCCGGCGGCCGTGCTTGTTGAGCTGGGCCGACGATCGATGGACCGGCGCTGGCCGGGACGGACGCTGCCGCGCGCGCGCTTCGCCATGGCGGGGTAGTAGACCTCCAGCTGATTGACGGCGCCGCCGCGCGATGCCGTCGGCGGCAGAGAATACACCGGGCGGCACCCGGGGCGCCGCCCGGCCGGGTTGGGCCCGGGCGCTGGTAGACTCGGCGCGCAGCCTTGGAGGAGGATCGTGGACGCCCTGAACACGCTCGTTACGCAGCACGGTGGTCTTGTGGTGACCGTTCTGGCGCTTGTCTGTGTCGGGCTGGCCATCGCGCTGATTGCGGTTGCGCGGCGAACAGCACGGTTTGAGCGGCGGCTGCTCGGGATCACCCGCGGTGAGGACGGTCGAAGCCTCGAGTCGATCCTCGACTCGCACCTGGACAAGGTGTACGACCTTGCTGCGGAAGTTGGCTCGCTGTCCACGCGCGCAGGCAATCTGGAGATGCGGCTCACCTATGCCGTGCAGCGCACCGGGCTTGTGCGGTTTAACCCGTTTGAAGACACCGGCGGCAACCAGAGCTTTGCGCTGGCCATGCTGGATGCTCGAGGCGACGGCTTCATCGTCAGCAGCCTCCACTCGCGCGGCAGCACGCGGATCTATGCAAAGACGGTGACGCGCGGCGCAGCCGATGTGGCCCTGTCGACAGAAGAGAACGAGGCGCTGCGGATGGCGACCAGCTCGGGCTCCTCGTCATCCGGTCCCAAGCAGGGCTGACCGCGGCAGTTGCCGTGACACCAGAGCTGGCACGGCGGTTGTCCATCGTTTGGCCATGGCGCCCCCAGTCGCACCCATGAGCCCGCGTCCGCGCAAGTCCAAGGCGTCGGCGCTCGTCCAGATCCCCGTCTGGGGTGCGCCGGAGGCTGCCCGGCCGGCGGGCGCGCAGCCTGAAGACGGGCTCACCGCGCTGCTTTCCGGCCTCAACCCGGAGCAGAAGCGCGCCGTCACGCATGGCGACGGGCCGCTCCTCGTGGTTGCGGGCGCCGGCACTGGCAAGACGCAGGTGATCACGCGCCGTATCGCGTGGCTGATCGCCACCCGGCGCGCCAAGCCGTCGGAGATCCTCGCGCTCACCTTCACGGACCAGGCCGCGGACGAGATGCAGACTCGCGTAGACCAGCTTGTGCCGTACGGCTACACGGACACGGCCATCGCCACGTTCCACGCGTTTGGGGATCGGCTCATCCGGGAGTTTGCGCTAGAGCTGGGCCTGCCCACGGATCTACGCGTGCTGTCGCGTCCGGAGACGGTGGTGTTCCTGCGGGAGCACCTCTTTGCGCTGGAGCTGGATGAATACCGCCCCTTGGGGGACCCCACGCGGTTTCTAGGCGCGCTGGCCACGCTGTTCTCGCGGGCCAAGGATGAGGATGTGGAGCCCGCGGCGTTTGCTGCGTATGCGGGACGGCTTGCGGATGGGGCTGCGGCCGCGCTTGCGGCTGCGCGCACGGCCAAGGCTGCAGACATTGCGGCGGCACGGGACCTTGCCCTGGCGTTGGGGGAGGACGCGCGGCGGCAGGCGGAGCTTGCGCGCGCCTATGCCCGCTATCAGGACCTGATGGCCGGGTCCGGGGCGGTTGACTTTGGTGACCAGGTGTCGCTGGCACTCCGGCTACTGCGGACGTCGGCCTCCGCGCGCGCCATCGTCCAGCAGCGTTTCCGGTACGTGCTGGTGGATGAGTTCCAGGACACCAACCGCGCGCAGGCGGAACTGGTGGCGCTGGTTGCGCAGACCCATAAGAACGTCACGGTTGTGGGGGACGATGACCAGTCCATCTACAAGTTCCGGGGCGCCGCCATCAGCAACATCCTGGAGTTCCGGGAGCGCTACAAGAAGGTGCGCATGGTGGTGCTGCGTCGGAACTACCGCTCGCTTGCGCCAATCCTGGACGCGTCATACCGCCTCGTGCGCCACAACGATCCGGACCGGCTTGAGGTGCGTGCGGGCATCGTGAAGCGGCTGGTGCCGTCGCGCCGCGTCAAGAGCGCATTGCCGGTCCGCCATGAGGCCTTTGCCACGGGCGGGGAAGAGGCGGACTGGATCGCGGCGGACGTGGCCCGGCGTCTCAAGCACGGGGCCAGCCCACGTGACATCGCGGTGCTGGTCAGGGCAAACAGCGCCGCGGACCCGGTGCTCAGATCTTTCAACCTGGAGGGCATCCCGTGGCGCTTCTCCGGCACCAGCGGGCTCTACGCGCGGCCTGAGGTGCGGCTGCTGCTTGCGTTCCTGCGCGCTGTGGCAGACCCCACGTCCACGGTGGACGCCTATGCGCTGGCCGCGTCGGAGCTGTACGGCATGGG
Organism: uncultured Chloroflexota bacterium; assembly: GCA_903924005.1. Classification (GTDB taxonomy): domain Bacteria; phylum Chloroflexota; class Limnocylindria; order Limnocylindrales; family CSP1-4; genus CAIXZV01. The sequence continues at coordinate 3,833 of CAIXZV010000237.1, forward strand.
CGGGGAGGACCTCGCGGCCGTGATGGCCATGGCGCGCCGCCGCAGCCGGTCGCTGTTTGAGACGCTTGATGAGCTCGGCCACCAGCCCGGGCTCCTGCGCCTGTCGCCGGAGTCGCGCGTGTCCGGGGCCAAACTGGTGGCTGACCTGCGCCATTACACGGCCTTGGCCCACGAGCGGCCAGCGGGTGAAGTGGTCTATGCCTTCCTGCGCGGGTCTGGCTGGCTGGCGCAGTTGGCGGCGGCAAACACGGTGGCGGCAGAGGAGGCGCTGTCCAACATCGCGCGCTTCTTCGACATCGTCCGCAACCAGTCGGCGCTGCTTGCGGATGACCGGGCGGTGTTCCTCGCGCGCCACCTGCAGACGCTGATTGAGGCCGGCGATGACCCGGCAACCGCCAACCTGGACCCGGACGCAGAGGCCGTGGCGGTGATGACCGTGCACAAAGCGAAGGGCCTGGAGTTCCCGGTGGTCTACTTGCCGGGCCTCGTGTCGGGGCGCTTCCCGGCAGTTGGCCGCAAGGAGCCGCTCCCGCTGGCCGTGGAGCTTGTAGACGAGACGCTCCCGGAGGGGGACTACCAACTCCAGGAGGAGCGCCGGCTGTTCTATGTGGGCATGACCAGGGC
>CAIXZV010000238.1 GCA_903924005.1 uncultured Chloroflexota bacterium
GACTCGAACCTGGAACCAGCGGGATATAAGCCCGCCGCTCTAACCAATTGAGCTACTCCCCCTTGGTTGGCGCATTGATGATAGCCGCGTCACGGCGGCCCGCCAGACCCCGGTCCCCTAGCCCAGCAGCAGCGGCTTGAGGATCTCGTGGAGCACCACAAGCACGAGATAGACCACCGGGCCTGCCGCAAGCAGCCCAAGCATGGCGCTCCACGGCGTCCGCGTCACGTTTGGCCGGCCGGCACCTGACGGCAGCGGAACCACGAGATACGTGACAAGCGAGCCGATGACCAGCACTGCAAGCACGTAGACGGTCAGCACCAGGATCCGGAGGTCGCCCCCCGGCAGGACAGCGCCTCGGTCAAGCGCCACGTCATAGACCTCAAACGCGAGACCGCCTGCAACCGCCGCGACGAGGCTGGAGACGACAGCGCGAACCACGGGACGGGGTGCGTTGCGAAACTGGCGCCAGCGGATCGCGAAGAAGCCGCGCTGGCGCACCGGGGGCCGCACGTCAGCCAAGGGGGCGCCCATCGCCGTCAAGGACCGCCAGCCGGCGCGCGGGGATGGACGCTGGCGTGTAGCGCGCAAGGTCCTCCACGGCAGACACCACGCGCGCAAGCTCGGCCTCTGTGTTCCAGAAGCCCACCGAGAGGCGGACCGCGTCAAGGGGCGGGATTGCGCGGGCCACGGCAAACGTCCGCGGGCCAAGTTCGGCCAGCACCTGCGCGGCGGTCCAGCCGCCAAGGCGGAACGAGACCAGCGTTGCGGGCGCTGGGCGCGGCGTGAGCACGGTGACACCCGCGATAGCCGCGAGCCGGTCTGCGAGACCGACGGCCAGACCGTTGGCCCGGGTCTGTGTCCACGGCAGGCCCACGTACATGGAGAGCCACCCGAGGCTCCTTGCAAAGCCAACAACGGACGGGCGGTGGAAGCCGGTGGCCTCAAACCGCCGTGCGCCCGCATGCAGGATGGGGCTGGCCAGCGAGAACGACGGGTACGAGGATCCGCCGGACGTGGCCGGGACGGTGGCATCCGCAAAGGCGCGGCGCACCCAGAGCGCGCCCATCCCCTCGGGACCCAGCAGCCACTTCTGGGCGGGGAGGGCGTAGGCATCCACGCCGGTGTCGTCGAGGACCAGCGCGATGGCTCCCGCCGCCTGCGCACCGTCGATGATGGAGACGGCGCCGGCCGCACGCGCGACGGCCCCAAGCCGCCCCACGGGCAGCACCGCGCCGGTGGTCCACAGCACATGGCTTGCAACGATGGCCCTCGCCGGCCGCTCTAGCGCCTGGGCGAAGGCGGCCACCACGGCGTCAGGATCGCCACCGTCGCCTGTGTCCACCACCTCAATCTCAACGCCAAGCCGGGCGCGCAGCGCGGCAAGCGGCGCGTACGCGGCGGGGTGCTCGTGCGCGGTGGTCAGGACGCGGTCGCCCGACTGCCATGGCAGCGACGAGAGTGCCAAGTTGAGCCCGTCGGTGGTGGAGTGCGTCAGCGCTATGTCGGCCGGGTCCGCCACCAGCGCGGCGGCCACCGCAAAGCGCGCCTCATCCATGCGGGCGAGGGCGTCCTCCCAATCCCCCGGCCCCGCTCGCCCAACCGCCAACTCGCGGGCGGCAGCGGCGTCCATCGCCCGCGCCGTCTCGGCAGGAAGCGGCCCGCAGGAGCCCGCGTTGAGGTAGATGCCGGCCCGCGTTGCGGGGAGCGCCTCACGGACGGCGGCTACTTTGTCAGCGTCGGGCATGAACGGGGAGACCACGGGCCGATCATATCGGCCGCGCTCGGATCACCCGCCCGGTGGCGGGTCCGTTGGGAGCGGCGGGTCGGTCGCGATGGGCGGATCGGTCGGCCCGTCCGACGCGTTCGGGTCGGGCGAGTCGGTGGCCACAGGCGCCTGCCCCAAGTCGTAGATGGGCTGGTCGGCCTTGGCGTAGGTGGGCCACAGGAGGTCCACGTCCTGGCTGGCCTTCAGGGCTGACTCGGCGTAGCTGAGGTCCACGGCAGCAGCGTCGGGCGCCTTCGTGAGGATCCCGGTGTCAAGCAGTCGCTTGACGGTAGCGTCGTACAGCCCCGCTGGCATAGACCCGATGCCGGCCGCGTTGGGCCAGATCAGCGCATTGATCTCGTTCACCGCGTACTGGAGATGGCCGTCCGGCATCGGGTTGCCCTGGTCGCTCACCAGCTGGGCGCAGTCGATGACCGAGTCAGCACAATCTGCGTAGCCGGCAAACGTGGCCCGCAGGAACCGGATCATCGCGTTGTGGTGCTTGGGGTCCGCCAGCCACGATGCCCTGGCGAAGACGCCAATCGAGGCGAGCGCGTCACCACTCTTGTCAAAGTCCAGGACGGAGAGCTGCGAGGCCTTGTAGGCGGGCTCCCCCGTGTCGGCGGGAAACTCCAGCAGCTGCGGGTAGAGGTCATAGCGGGTGGTCTGGAGCGCGGCGACACCCGCAGAGCGCAGCGTTGTGGCCACGGGGATCGAGGAGGGGTCACCCACAAAGTCGTAGCCGCCAAGCGTCTTGTAGGCGCTGCTCTTCAGCCCTGCGGCGGACAGTCCTGCGACGAGGTCGAGCGATCGCCCGGACATGTCCATCTTGCCAACGGTCTTGCCCTTGAGCGCCGCGAGAGACGTCACGGCGGCCGATGCCGGGCTGACCAGGTAGGTCCCCGAGCGCTGGAAGAGCTGCGCCACAAGGACAAGGTCCGAACCCTTGGTCTCCCGGGCCTGCAGCACGTAGGGCAGCGAGGCGATCAGCACCTCTGCGCCGCCATCCGCCATCACGGCGTCAATTGGGTCCTGGTCGGGTGAGCCCGGGATTACCCCAACCTCAATGGCCTCCTTCTGGTACGTGCCATTGACAAGCGCGTCGTACACGCCAACGGCTTCAGGGCCGAAGAACGAGTCAAGTTGAACGTCCATCTGTGCCGGGTCGGGCGGGAGGACCGGGGCGCCCGAGCTCTCCGGGGGCGCGGACGATCCGGGATCCGGCGTGTCCAGCGAGCCTGGATGAGACGATTGGAGCGACGCGATGTACTCGGCTCGCCCGGTGCCACACCCCGCAACCAGCAGGGAGATGACGACAGCGATCGCGGCAAGACGCCTGACGCTCACCCAAACCTCCCGGAGACGTAGTCCTCCGTGAGTTGCTCGCGCGGGTTGGTGAAGATCTCGGTTGTTGGCCCCACCTCGATGAGCTTGCCGGCCCGCTCCTCGCCCAGCGAGAAGAATGCGGTGGTGCTGCTCACCCGGGATGCCTGCTGCATGTTGTGGGTGACAATCACGATGGTGTACGTCTTCTGGAGTTCGCTGATCAGCTCTTCAATGCGCAGCGTCGCGATTGGGTCCAGCGCAGAGCAGGGCTCGTCCATGAGGACCACTTCCGGCTCCACGGCGATTGTCCGGGCGATGCAGAGGCGCTGCTGCTGGCCGCCCGACAACGAGGTCCCGGGCTTCTTGAGCTTGTCCTTGACCTCGTCCCAGAGGGCCGCGCGGCGGAGGCTGCGCTCCACGGCCTCCTCAAGCTCGGCCTTGCCCCTGACGGTCTTGAGAACGCGCGGGCCGGACGCGACGTTGTCGAAGATGGACATCGCGGGGAACGGGTTTGGCTTCTGGAAGACCATGCCAACGATGCGCCGGACCTGGACCGGGTCCACGTGGCTGCCGTAGAGATCCACGCCGTCAAGCTCCACCGCGCCGTCAATGCGCGCGCCCGGCAGCGTCTCGTGCATCCGGTTGATGGTTCGGATGATCGTGCTCTTGCCGCAGCCCGATGGGCCGATGAAGGCAGTCACGGTGCGTGGTGGGATCCGAAGCGAGACGTCGCGAACGGCAGCAAAACTCCCGTACCACGCCGTGAGGTTGCGCAGCTCAAGCACGCCGTCACCGTGGGGCGAGCCGGCGTTTGACGTGTCCGCGGCAGGCGCGGCTTCCGTGGTCATGGGGTTCTTCCTCCGGACGAGCGGCGCCCCGTCAGCACGCGGACAAGGATGTTGGCGGCCAGGACAAAGACCAGCAGGATCAGTGCAGCAGCCCATGCCTGCC
>CAIXZV010000239.1 GCA_903924005.1 uncultured Chloroflexota bacterium
CCGCGGCAATCGTGCCGGTGAGCGTGGAGCGGCGAAACACCAGCAGCCACAGGCCGATGGGCAGCAGGAGCGGTTTTGCGAAGACCGCGGCGAGCACCCCCAGCGCGATGCCGCTGCGCGGAGACGGGCGCCCAAACGCCGCGACGGCGACGGCGGCAACGAGCAGTGTGTTCACGTTTCCCAGGAACAGGTCGTGTAGGAACGGCAGGCATGTGCCGACGGCCAGCGCCGCCGGAACCCGATCGCCGGGCCGCCACGTCGGCGTCAGCCGGTGGACCGCCCCCGCGACAACACCGAGTTTCAGGATGGCCCAGACGAGGCTCAGCACGAACGGGTCTAGCCAGCCGAGCGCGGCCCCAATCACGGCCGCAGCGGGCGGATACAGATAGGCGGGGTCGGAGTACAGCTGACCGCCCGTCTCGAGCCGTTGTCCGGCCCGCAGCACAAGGTTGAGGTCGATTGCCCACCAGCTTGGGCCGCGCACCGATTCGAGGATCCACCTCGCCAGCTCGCCAAGCCCAAACACCATGACGAAGCCCGCGGCAGCCACCCAGGCGAGCCGTTGGCGCGGTGTCATGGCGTCCATTCCTCCCGGCTCAGATTGTGCAGGCACGCACCGTACACTCCCGGCAGCCGGGTGGGGCGTGACGGAGTGAGGGTGGGCGTGGACATGGCGCAGTGGGGCTCCGCGCTGGACGGCATGTTCGGCAGAGCCGGGCAGGTTGTGCAGCGGTTTGCGCGCCCGCTCCGCGACGGGCTGATCCTCGTGGGCGTGCTCCGCGCGGTCTGGTACTACGTGGTGCAGGGGATCTGGCCGTGGACGTTCATCGGCATTGATGCGCGCGCCTACTGGGGCGTGAACCTCGCGCACCCGTACGCGGCCTCTGGCGTGGGTGATGCGTCCACGTACCTCTATTCGCCCGCCTTCGCGCAGATCACGGCGCCGCTGTCCCTGCTCCCGTACCCGGTGTTCCTCGCGCTCTGGACCGCGGTGCTTGCCGCAGTGTTCGTGTGGCTTGTCCGGCCGTGGCCGTGGGCGGCCCTGATCCTGGCGCTCCCCGTCTCGTACGAGCTCTTCGTGGGCAACATCCACTTCCTGCTGGCGGCGGCCCTGGTGGTTGGTCTCGACTGGCCCATCGTCCTGCCCCTCGGGGTGCTGACGAAGATCACCCCGGGCATGGCCATGGGCTGGCACCTGGTCCGTCGCGACTGGCATCGGCTGGCGGTGGGCCTTGGCTTTACCGCGCTCCTCAGCGTGGCGTCGTACCTGGTGGCGCCCTCGGCCTGGTCCGACTGGTTCGCGTTTCTCGCCGCCTCGCCGGGCCGCAGCGAACTGCTCGCTCCACGCGTCGCCATCGGCTGCGCCCTGGTGGTAATTGGCGCGCTCTCGGGTCGTCGCTGGCTGGTTCCGGTGGCGGTGTGGCTGTCGCTGCCCGTGGTCTGGGTGAACTCCTGGGTCATCCTCCTGGCCGTTGTCCGGCTCCGGACGCCGGTTGCCCCGGTCATGATCCTTGGCGTCAGCGGCAACGGCCGCTCCCGTGGTGCCGCAGCGTTGGGTGGCCCGCAAGACCTGGCAGGCAACGCGTGACCCGCAGATCGGCGGCCGTCGCCCGCGCCCTCGGCGACGGCGGCATCGTTGCCGGGCTGCTCTTTCTGGGCTACCTGCTCGCCGTCACGGCGCCGCAGGTGCACACCCTTGGTTTTGACGCGTTTGCCTACTGGTCCCTCGACCTTGCTCATCCGTATGCGCACACGGCCGGCGCCCTGGGTGCGTTCACGTACTCACCGGTCATCGCCCGCCTCTTTGCCCCCTTCGCGCTGGTCCCGTTGTGGCAGTTCACCTTTGCGTGGCTGCTCTTGGGCTTTGGCACAGCGGCCTGGCTGGGTCTCGGCTCGGTCCGCTCCGTGCTGGCGGTGTTCGCCTTCCCGCCGGTCGCGCTGGAGCTGTACCACGGCAACATCCACCTGCTGCTGGCTGCCGCCGTCTGGCTGGGGTTTCGATACCCGGCCGCATGGGCGTTTGTGCTGGTCACCAAGGTCACGCCCGGCGTGGGTCTGGTCTGGTTTGCGGTGCGTCGCGAGTGGCGGTCGCTTGCGATTGCGTTGGGTGTGACCGCAGTCCTCGTGGCGATCTCCGCGGTCTTCGATGGCGGCCTGTGGGTCTCCTGGGTCCGGGACAGCCTCTGGGCCACCGCCAGCGGCGCCGCGCTCAACCAGTTCGCGCTGCCCCTGCCGCTGTACCTGCGCCTGCCGCTTGCCGTTGCCCTCGTGGCGTGGGGCGGGCGAACGGATCGGCGCTGGACCGTGCCCGTGGCCGCCACACTGGCGCTGCCTGTCCTCTGGCCGAGTGGCCTTGCGATGCTGGCCGCTCTCTGGCCCATCCGCCGACAGCGCCTCTCGGCCGCCGCTGCTGCCAAGCAGGGTCAGCGCGCGGGTCAGCAGCAACCGGCGCTGGAGGTTGGCCCGTCTTCGCGTCCAACGGAGGACGGGGCCTGATCCTTACGCTTGGATCAGCGCGGAGCGCCGGGGCCGGAACGCCATGCGCGCGGCGCGCCGGGTGTGGCCACTACGGCCACCAGCACTGACAGCCCGTGGAACCAGAGGACCGGCAGCGCGAGCGTGGCAGCGAGGGCGGCCGCGCGGGGTTGGCGCAGCGACCACGCAATCGCCCCAATCGCAAGGACAACCCGAGCCCATGTCGGGATGAACGCGCCCAGGTTGTACCAGCCGGAATCGGCGGAGCCGACGTGTGTGGCGAAGCGCGTGTACTCCCACCAGAGGTCAGGCCGCAGCGCGAACGACACGAGCACCATGCCCATTGCCACGCCGAGACCTGCGAGCAGGGCGCGCGGATTTCGGCGCAGCGCCATCGGCGCGGCCGCAAGGGTGGCGAATTTGGTCAGGGCAACCGGTACAACCGTCTCCGCCCGTCCGCGGATTGCCGCCGCAACACCTGCGGCGATCAGGAGGTGGACGTTGCCCGCGTCGATTTCGGCGATGACGGGCGGGAACACCAGGATGGCGATGCCCGCGACGGTCCATGAACCGGTGGCAATCCGCAGGCAAGCCACCTCCACGGCCCGCCAGATCCACGCGACAACCGGCAGGGGAAGATTCGCCAGCGGCATGAACAACTGGGCCAGCACCGGGGGATACAGGTAGGCGGCATACCCGCCAACGCCGGCGGCGTAGATTGGCTCGCCACGGAGCAGGTGACCCCCGGCGGTCCAATATGCGAAGACATCGCCGCCCCCGTCGCCGCCGTTGAGCATGATCCCGTGGCGGAGCAGCGCCTGAAGGCCAAAAAGGTAGCCGACCAAGGCGATGCCGAAGCCCAGCAGGCGCACGGATCGCGCATGCTGGGCAGCCACCAACCGCATCCTGCCGCGCGTTGACGTTGCCAAACTGGCTCCCATTGGCGGTGTCGTCTGCCCCACGACTGAAATGCTAACCCGACCGCCGCGCGCACCGTTGCGCTAGGACCGTAGACTGCCCCAGATGTCGCCCCCTGCACTCACGATTGTTCTGCCCGCCTACAACGAGGAGGCTCGCCTGGGCTCCGCGCTCGACGAGCTGTTTGGCTACCTCCATCGGCGTGGCCACTTTGGCCGAGATGGCCGCCCCGGTGCGGAGGAGCTCCCGCTGTCGATTGACGTGCTGGTGGTGGATGACGGCTCGGCCGACCACACCGCCGACATCGTCCGCGCCCGCGCGGAGTTCGCCGTAGGCGAGCTGCACCTGCTCTCCGTGCCACACGGCGGCAAGGGATCCGCGGTCCGCGCGGGGATGCTGGCAGCGGCCGGCGACGTGATCGTCTTTGCGGATGCAGACATGGCCACCCCGCCCGACGAACTGGTGCTGGTGATGGAGGCGCTCCGCACGGCCGACGCGGCCTACGGCAGCCGTATCCAGGCCGACGGGTCCGACATGCGCACGACGCAGCCGGCTTGGCGCCGCGCCTTGGGCAAGTCGTTCCATCTGCTGGCGTCATGGTGGGTGGTTGGCCCCGTGGACGACACCCAGTGCGGTTTCAAGGGCTTCCATCGCGAGGTGGCGCGCGACATCTTTGCCCGCCAGAAGATCACCAGCATCGTGTTTGATGTGGAGGTCATCTACCTGGTCCGGCGCCTGGGCTACCGCGGCGTTGTTGTCCCCATCCATTGGGGTGATCGGCGCGGCTCTCGTATGCGCCCGGGGTTCCTGCTTGGGCTGCGGGTGGCGTGGGACTTGTTTCGCGTTCCGCTGCTCCACCGCGGCCTTCGGCCGGCGAAGGATGTCGGCGACCTCCGCCGGGGCTAGGGTGCCGGTGGTGGGCGGCCCCGGCGCGGCGGCGTTGCGCCTCATGCGGTCACCCGCGCTGCTCCGCGTTGTGGCGGTGTTGGCCGCGGTGGTGATCCCCGGGGCTGTGCTGCTGGTTGCCGGTGACACGCTGGGCTATGACTTCCGCGCCTACCATGCGGCCGCTTTGCGGGTCCTTGGGGGCGCCCCCGCCTACGACCTCTCGTATGTCGTTGCCGGCCCGTATGGGCTCTTCCTCTATCCGCCGACGTTCCTGCCGTTCGTCCTGCCGTTTGCGCTGCTGGACGTCACGGCGGCCACGTGGCTGTGGACAGCGCTGTTGGCCGGCGCCACGGTGTTTGGCATCGCGCGTATGCCCGTGCGCGCCCAGACCCGCTGGCTTGTCCTCCTGCTGGCTGCGCAGTCCTGGCCGGCCGTCTACGCGCTCAAGTTGGGGCAAGTGGGCGGGTTCCTGGTCCTTCTGTTTGTTGAGGGCTGGCGCGCGATCGAGGAGAGCCACCCCGGCGGCGACCCCGGCGGCGACCGCGTCGGCGGCCGCGTCGGCAAGACCGGCCGCGGCGCCGTTCTGGGCATCACGGGTGCGCTGGGCGCCGCGATCAAACTGCAGCCGGGGCTGGTGCTTGTGTGGGCGCTTGTGACCCGGCGGTTCACCGCGGTCATCGCGGGCGCTGCAACGCTGGCAGTGCTGGCGCTTCTGGCCACGCTCATCGGCGGCCCCACCGTCTGGACAGGCTTTGTCACCATCATCACGCGTGTCACCGATGCCGTTGGCACACCGCACAACTTCACGCCGGGCGCCGTGGCGCTGGGCTTGGGCGCCACGCATGACGCTGCAACCCTCGTCCAGACGGGGTCGATGGCGCTTGTCCTGGCGGTTGTGGGCTGGTCGGTGCTGCGCCTGCCGGCCACCCCGTCGTATCTCGTTGCCGTTGTTGCCACACAGCTGCTCTCGCCGGTCTTGTGGGACCACTACGCCATCGTGCTGCTGGTGCCCGTGGCGTGGCTGCTTGACCGAGGCTGGCGATGGGCGGTGGTGGTGCCGCTGGCCACCAGCGTGTTTGTCATCGGCCTGCTGCCGCCGATCACATACCCGGCGGTCTTTGCCCTCACGCTTGTCTTGCTGGTTGCCGAAGGGCGACGCAAGAGCGCCAGCGCCCTAGGCCGATACTAGGCCGATGCAGCCGACTTCCCCTCGCCAGGACAACCCCGAACGCCACCTTGATGTGGGCCTGGTCGACAGCCTGCGGGCACGCCTGGATCTCGAGCCGACGACCATGCTCGGCCTAGCGCTGGCGGTGGTTGCCTTCGCCGTCTACTGGCTGTCAAACAAGGCTTTTGACGCCGGGCGAGGCGACTTCTTCTATCTCGCTGACGCCTTCCTCCACGGCCACACCTGGATCGCCTCGGCGCTCGGGGGCAACGATGTCATCTACGTGGGCAGCCACGTGTATGTGCCATTTGCGCCCTTTCCCGCCATCGTGCTGATGCCGCTGGTCGCCATCACCGGACCGGTGACAGCAGACCAGTGGGAGTCCGGGATCAACGCGGGTCTGGCGGCGGCGGTTGTGGCGCTGGCGTGGTGGGCGTCAGGTCGGATCGGCGTCAGGCAGATTGGCGATCGCCTGATGCTGGCAACCCTCCTGGGGTTCTCCACACAGATCTGGTGGGTCACCACCCGCGGAGGTGTCTGGCACACGGGTCATCTGGTGGCCACGATCCTGCTGCTGTTGCTCATCGGCGAGATGTTTGGCCGACGCAGGCCCGTGCTGTTGGGTCTCCTGGTGGGCGCAGCCTTCCTCACGCGGCCGCCAACCGCGTTTGCAGCCCCGGCGGTGGCCTTGTGGCTGTTGGATCCGGCGAGCGTTGGCGCCGCCCGCATCGCGCTGGCGGAGCGGGTCAACCGCCTGCCGTGGCGCGTCTGGGTGTTCCTTGCGGTTGGCGCCGCCCCCATGCTTGCCGGCTTCTTCATCTACAACTACCTGCGCTTTGGATCGCCGCTTGAATCGGGCTATGCGCTTGCGACGCTGCCAGACTGGCTCCAGGCGCTCCGCGACCAGGGGCTCTTCTCGCTGGCCCACGTGCGGATGAACGTGGACTACCTGTTCCTCAAGCTGCCCGCCCTGATCCCCGAGTTCCCGTGGTTCCGGCCGGACGGGCTTGGCATGTCTGTCTTCATCACCAGCCCGGGCCTGCTGCTTGCTGCGCGCGCTCCGTGGCGGGATCACCGCTCATGGCTGCTGCTCTTCGCCGCGGTCCTGATCTTGATCCCCACGCTGCTCTACTACGGCGGCGGCTGGCTTCAATACGGCTACCGCTACTTCCTGGACTCCATCCCGTTTGTCTGGGCGCTGGTTGCGATGGGTGTCGTGCACCGCGGGTCCTTGCGCTGGTGGTCGCGGACGCTTATCTGGTTTGGCGTCCTGATTGGTCTGGCCGGCGTGTACTGGGCCTACCACCTGTAGGGCTCCCACAGTGCGCGGTGTTATCCTCCGCCGGTGCCCCCTGTGCCTGTGACCGGCAACGTCCCCGCTCTGAGCGGTGAACGTGCGAACAGCCTGCGGCCCGTGCGACGGCCGTTTGACGCTATCGATCCTGCGGTCTGGGACGCCCTTGTCGCGGCCAGCCCGTGGGCCACGCCGTTCTCGCGCTGGGCGCTGCACCAAGCCTGGTGGGATGCCTACGGCGACAACGCCCACGAGGAGACCGTTGTCCTCGTCCCGTCGGGCGGGCCTGATGACGCAACCCCGGTCGCCATCGCCCCGCTCATGCACCGCCACGAGGTGGAGCCGCGCGACGTGGAGTTGCGGACCTCGCTGCGCCACACGGAGGGCGCGGTGCTCACGCCCGTTGCGGCCGATGCCAAGGCGATCTTCTTTGGCGCCAGCTACCACGCGGACTACGCCACGCTGCTGGCGGCGCCGGAGCATCTCGCCGCCGCCGCCGATGCCGTGGCCGAATACGCAGCGATGGGCGATCCCGAGCATCCACAGCCATGGGACGCGGTGGACATGCGTCGCCTGCGGACCGGTGACCCGGCGATGGACGCCCTGGCTGCGGCCTTTGGCGCCCGCGAGATCCAATATGGCTGGACCCTCAACATCGAGCAAGAGGACGTCTGTCCCGTTGCCGCCCTGCCAGTGGGTGGCACCATCGACGACTACCTGGGCGCGTTGGGCAAGAAGGAGCGGCACGAGATCCGGCGCAAGGTTCGGCGCGCCGAGGCAGTCGGCGATGTGGCGCTGGTGGACTCAGCTGATCCCATTGCGGACCTGCCCGCGTTCATTGACCTCCACCAGAAGCGCTGGGGCGCGGACGGGCTCTTTCCCGACACCCCGGGCGGCGACCAGAGCCGCCATTTCTTCCGGCGCCTGTTCGAGCTCTTCGGCCCGGATGGACCGCTCCACCTTGCGTTTCTCACGGTTGGCGACAACCGGATCGCCGCCTGCGTCTCATTTGAGACAGACG
>CAIXZV010000240.1 GCA_903924005.1 uncultured Chloroflexota bacterium
CGCGCTCCACGCGGTGTACGAGGAGATCGAGGCCAACGAGATCCGCTGGGCGGGCGAGGAGCTCGCCGACGCGGAGATCGTGCTGGTCGCGTACGGCACTGCTGCCCGCGTCTCGCGGACGGCCGTCCAGCGGGCACGGGCGCAGGGCCTCCGGGCCGGCCTGTTCCGCCCCATCTCGCTTTGGCCCTTCCCCGCGGCAGCGCTGCGGGAGGCGTCGGCCAGGGCGCGGGCAGTGGTTGCCGTCGAGATGTCGTCCGGCCAGCTCATCGAGGACGTGCGCCTCGCGCTTGAGGGCGCGGTGCCGGTCTTCCACCACGGACGCACGGGCGGCATGGTGCCCACACCAGACGGGGTGGTTGCCGCCATGCGCCAGGCGTGGACTGTCACAGACGGAGGTGCGGCGTGACGTCGCTGTCGCGGACCGATGACCAGATCGCCGAGCCGGCCGAGTGTGGCCGCACCATCTACCGCCGCCCGCTCCTGCTCAGCAACCCCACCAGCTACTGCCCCGGCTGCGGTCACGGCATCGTGCACCGCCTCGTCGCCGAGGTGCTGGAGGAGCTTGACCTCGGCAAGCGGACCATCCTCGTGGGCTCCGTCGGCTGCTCCGTCTTTGCGTACGACTACCTCGCGCTCGACGCGGTGGAGTCTCCACACGGGCGCGCCGCCGCCGTGGCCACGGGCGTCAAGCGGTATCGCCCAGACAACGTCGTGTTCACCTACCAGGGTGACGGCGACCTGGCTGCCATCGGCACGGCTGAGATCATCCACGCCGCCGCACGTGGCGAGCGGTTCACCACGATCTTTGTGAACAACGGCATCTACGGCATGACCGGCGGTCAGATGGCCCCCACCACGCTGATCGGCCAGCGGACCACCTCGAGTCCGTTGGGGCGCAACCCGGCAACTACGGGGTACCCGCTACCGGTCACCGAGATGCTCTCGCTGCTGCCCGGCGTGGCGTACGCGGCGCGCGTGTCCGTGGCGGACCCGGTGCTCGTCGGCAGGGCAAGGGCCGCCATCAAGCGGGCATTCGAAGTCCAACTCGACGGCCACGGCTTCTCGCTTGTCGAGGTGCTGTCCACGTGCCCGGTGGGCTGGGGCATGACGCCCACCGAGGCGATGGAGCACCTAGCCACCGACGTGACCGCTGCCTATCCGCTTGGCACCTGGGTGGACCGCGCCAAGGGCGTCGCGCCCGGGATGCCCATCACGATGGAGGCGGCCAAGGAGGCGGCCAGAGCGGCTGCCAGCCACGCGGCCCACCCGGCCATGCCGGCGCCGGAGGCCTGACCATGGAGCGCTCCACGATCATCGCGGGCTTTGGCGGTCAGGGGATCCTGTTCGCCGGGAAGATCCTTGCTGAGGCAGGTTTGCTGGAGGGTCGCGAGGTCCTCTGGATCCCGACCTACGGCCCCGAGATGCGAGGCGGCACGGCGTCCTGCACGGTGATCATCGCGGACGAGCGCATCGGCTCGCCCGTGGTGGACCGGGCGGATCACGCGGTGGTGCTCAACCCGCCGTCGCTCCACCGGTACGAGCCCCTGGTGGCCCCAGGAGGGCTGCTGGTGGTCAATACCACGCTGATTGAGGCTCAGCCCAGCCGAAGCGATCTCGAGGTCCTGGAGGTCCCCTGCACGGCCGTGGCCCGACGCGCGGGCGATGACAAGCTGGTCTCCCTTGTCGCGCTTGGCGCGATGATCGGCCGGCGTCACATCGTGGAGTGCGCCACGGTCCACCAGGCCTTGTCTGTGGTGCTTGGCGCGCGTCACGCCGACATGGTGGAGGCGGACATCGCGGCGTTTGACGCTGGGTACGAGGCCGGACTGGAGCAGGTCATTGCCTGAACCGGCGCCTAGCCCGCGGCGGGACCCTCGGGGACGTTCGCGAGGCGGGCCAACTCTGTGGCGATCACCTCCTGGAAGGAGCTCATCGCAAGCCGTACCGAGCGCGACAGCGGACGCCCGTAGCCAAACCTGCGGCCGCCGATTCCGACGAAGACGCCCTCAGGCATCGCATCTGGCGTTTCGGCATGCGCTGCGGCAAAGACGGCCTCGAGACCGGACTCCTGGAAGGATCTTGGCATCGGCCCGCCCGCAATGTCGCCAAGCGTGCGGATCGGCACGGCGACAACGTGCCCGGGCGGCACACCGATAGCGGCATCGACGACAACGGCAAACTCGCCACTCGGCATCCCCAGAATGTCCTCGGCGCGAAGATGGCCGCAGCGGCGCACCTCGAGGTGCTCCAGCAGGGCGGACGGCAGCGAGGGCAGGAGCGTGGCAACCGCGCTCAGGGCGGCACCATCGTCCCCGCGATCCGCGGTTCCGCAGACGAACAGGCGCACCGAAGGGGGTGGCAGCGGGTGCATGCGGTTCCCTCCCAGCGGCTGAATTGCCGTGTGCAATGCGTCCATGTCAATCCGGACGGCCGAGGCCATCCGCTCCATCTGCGTGGGACGTCATGCGCAACCGTGGGGGACCAGGTCACCACGACCATGGTCGCCCTGATGGAAGCCCCGCCGCGAGTGCCGTCGGTCGCCGCAAGGTGGGCGGCTGCCCGGGATGCGGCGTGCCGTCCGGCCCGGCCACCCCCTGCCGCCGCGACAGGGATCAGACGAGACGGCGCAGCTTTCCCAGCAGGATCTCCCGGTCCACGGGGCCATCGACGACGGCCTCGCGAATGACATCGGGCCGGTGGCCGATGGCGACAATCTCGCGCTCGAGCGCCGTGCGCAGGTCTGCCGGACCGATGACGAGCACCCTGTGGGCTCTGCCAACGTGGTGGGCCACGGCCGCTAGGGCCGGCGGCACGACGGCGGGCTGCAGCGGGATCCCAATCTCGAGCGTATCGGTCCCGCCACCATCAAGGTCGCGGACGATGAGGGCGCGGCCGGGCTCAATCCAGACCACGGCGTTGTGGTGCTCAGCGGGAGCGGAGTCCTGGACAGGGCGGGTGTGTATGGTGCCGTGCATGGCGTCTCCTTCGCGACGTCATCGTGGCTGCGCAGAGGGTGCGGACTCGACTGCCGTTGGTCGCAAAGCGGCGTCAGCCGCGCACGCCTCAATCGGGACTCGGGCAGGCTTCTCGGCCCCCAGCGGGTGCGACTCGCAGGGGGCCGAGGGGATGTCGCCCAAGTGCGGCGTCAGCGGGCGCCGGCAGTCTCCTGACGCGCGATCGCGGCGATGCGCGCAATCGGCCCGTCAAGCGAGCCGCTCACCGGTTCCAGCTCGTAGCGCACGCGCACAACTGGCTTGGCAACGGTGAGCACGCGGGTGATGTCGATGGGCGTGGCGGCAAGCACCACGTCTGCCGGAACGGACTCCAGGGCCGCTTGGAGTTCAGCGATCTGCTTGTCGCCGTAGCCCATTGCGGGCAGCAGGTGCTCCAGCGCCGGGTACTTCGCAAGCGTGTCCGCAAGTTCGCCTGTGGCATACGGCCGTGGATCCACAATCTCCGCAGCGCCAAACCGCCGCGCAGCCACGATGCCCGCGCCATAGGTCATGCCGCCGTGCGTAAGCGTCGGGCCGTCCTCAACGACAACAACCCGCTTGCCGGCGATATCGCCCCCTTCGAGGGCAAGCGACGAGCGCGCCTCCACCACCGACGCGCGGGGGTTCACCGCGGCGATTGCTGCGCGGACCGTGGCCAGCGCCTCTGGCGTGGCCGAGTCGATCTTGTTGATCACCACCACATCGGCCATCCGCAGGTTGGCCTCTCCTGGGTGATAGCGCAGCTCATGGCCCGGCCGTAGCGGGTCCGCCACCACGATGTGGAGGTCCGGCCGATAGAACGGCAGGTCGTGGTTGCCGCCAGCCCAGATGACGACGTCGCACTCCGTCTCAGCGGCCCGGAGGATCTGCTCGTAGTCCACGCCGGCAAACACCAATCGCCCGGCGTCAAGGTGCGGCTCGTACTCCTCGCGCTCCTCGATGGTGGTCTGGTGGCGGTCGAGGTCCGCATACGTCTCGAAGCGCTGGACGCGCTGCGCCACGAGGTCCCCATACGGCATCGGGTGGCGCACCACAGCAACCTTCAGGCCTTGCGCCTCAAGCGCGCTCGCCACGAAGCGGCTGGTCTGGCTCTTGCCGCTGCCGGTCCTCACGGCGCAAACGGCGACGACGGGTCTGGTGCTCTTGACCATGGAGGCCGTAGGGCCGATCAGCTTGAAGTCAGCATCAGCAGCCATTGCCCGGCTGCCCGCGTGCATGACCTGCTCATGGCTGACGTCGCTGTAGGCAAAGACCACGGTGTCAACGCGGTGCTCTCGGATCAGCTGCTCAAGCTCGGCCTCGGGCCGGATGGGAATGCCCAGCGGGTAGCGCGCACCGGCGAGTTCCGTTGGATAGCGACGGTCCGAGATCCCCGGAATCTGGGCTGCCGTGAAGGCAACAACGTCAACTGCCGGGTTGTCCCGGTAGACGAGGTTGAAGTTGTGGAAGTCGCGCCCGGCGGCGCCCATGATCAGCACGCGTTCGGTGCGCATGATCTGCCTTTCGGGGAGGGGCGCCCGCTGCACCCGCGCCGACCCCCTGGGCCAGCAGGCGGGCAAGGTTGCAGCCGCCTCCGCGTCAGCCCACTATGCGCCCCAGGCCCGGGCCGGTCGCCGGCCCTCGAGCCCGCAGGAGGGTGCCGCAGGTCCCGCCAAGGTGGTCCGATCGGCACTCACCGCAAGTGGGTGTCAGACGTGAGACTGCATTCGAGGTGGGTGCCGGAGGGGACGCCCGGCACCCACCCGAACCTCACTCCCCGCTTTGGGCGGGGTTTTTTGATTCTTTGGGCTACAGTCCGCTCGATGGCACCCACCGCCGCCAAGCCTCGACGCCTCGCGAGTGGTGACTCGGTTGCCGTCGTCTCGCCATCGTGGGGCGGACCCCATGCCTTTCCCCACGTGTACGACCACGGTCTGGCCGTGCTCCGCTCGTGGGGCCTCCGCGTTGTGGAGTACCCCACCACGCGCGCCAGCCCTGCCCAACTGCTCGCTGAGCCGGCGCGCCGGGCAGCCGATCTCAACCAGGCGTTTGCAGATCCCGCAATCCGTGCCGTGATCACGTCCATCGGCGGCGATGACTCGATACGCCTCCTGCCGCTGCTGGACGAGGCCGTAATCGCGGCGAACCCCAAGATCTTGCTTGGCTACTCGGACACCACAACGCTGCTCGCGCTTGTGCGCCGCCTCGGGATCGTGGCGTTCCACGGACCATCGGTGATGTCCGGTATCTCGCAACTTGCCGCGCTGCCGCCTGTCTTCGGCCAACACCTGCGCCAGATGCTGTTTGAGCCGTCCGCCTCGTATGTCTACCCCCGCTACGAGACGTTTTCGGAGGGCTACCCGTCCTGGCGCGAACCTTCGTCGGTTGGCCTGATCAACAGACCGCAGCCGGACGGTGGCTGGCACGTCCTGCAGGGATCGGGCCGCGTGACCGGCGAGCTCTTTGGCGGCTGTCTGGAGGTGCTTGACTGGATCCGGGGCACACGCGCTTGGCCGGACCGGGAGGAGTGGGCAGGCCGCATCCTCTTCTTTGAGCCCTCAGAGGAGAAGCCCACGCCAATCCAGGTTGAGCGGATCCTCCGGTCGTTCGGCGCGCTTGGCGTGTTTGACGGCGTGGCTGGCATCGCAGTGGGCAGGGGCCGAGACCAGTCGGCTGACGAGGCCGACGCGTTCAAGCAATCGATCCTGTCCGTTGTGGCAGGCGAATTCGGCAGGCGTGACCTGCCGATCGTGGCCGGTCTGCCGTTTGGGCACACCGACCCGCAATGGGTCCTGCCGCTGGGCATTCGCGCGGAGCTGGACGTGGATGGGCGGACGCTCCGGCTGGTGGAGCCCTGGCTCACCTGATCAACCGCCTTCGACAGCCCTAGCCCCGGCGGGCGGCGGGCGCCGCTCCGCGCTAGAGCTCGTGCAGCTTGCGCGCCTCAAACATCAGCGCGTCGCGATGGTCCGGATGCGCGATGGCAATCAGCGCCTTGGCCCGCTCCCGCAGGGACTTGCCCCACAGTTCTGCAACACCAAACTCCGTCACCACGGTGCGCACGTGGGCCCGGGTGGTGACAACGCCCGCCCCCTCCTTGAGGGACGGCGAGATCCGCGAGTGCTGCCCGGCGGACCCGGCAGTGGCCGGCAGCGCGATGATCGCCCGCCCGCCCGGCGCAAGCGCAGCGCCGCGGATGAAGTCCATTTGCCCGCCAACGCCCGAATACATCTTGTGGCCGATCGAATCCGCCACGACCTGGCCTGAGAGGTCCACCTCGATGGCCGAGTTGATGGCTGTCATGTGCTCAAACGAGCGGATAACGTGGGTGTCGTTGGTGAAGTCCACGGCCCGCATCTCCACCATCGGGTTGTCGTGGACAAAGCTGTACAGCCGCTGGGTCCCGTTCATGAACGCGGTGACGATCTTGCCCTTGTTACGGGTCTTGCGGGCACCGGTGATCACGCCCAGTTCGACAAGATCCACAACGGCGTCCGTGAACATCTCTGTGTGGATGCCCAGGTCCTTCTTGCCGGTCAGGTAGAGGGCCGTGGCGGCGGGGATGGCGCCGATGCCCAACTGGATGGTTGCGCCGTCCGGCACGAGGTCCGCGATGAACTCGCCGATCCGGCGCTCCACCTCGCCGATCGCGGGCTGATGCGCCTCGTACGGCGGCACGTCAACTTCAATGGCGAGGTCAATCTCGTCAATGTTGATGAAGGACTCGCCCAGCGTTCGCGGCATCGAGTGGTTGAACTGGACAATGACGGTCTTTGCCGCGCGGATGGCCGCGTGCATCGCCTCGACTGACGTGCCGAGAGAGCAGAACCCGTGGGCGTCGGGCGGCGTGGCGTTGACAAACACCGCATCAAGCGGGAGGGCGCCTGAGGTGAACAGCGCCGGCACGTCGGAGAGGAACACAGGGACAAAGTCCGCGCGTCCCTCATTGACTGCGGCCCGGGCGTTGGGCCCGATAAACAGCGCGCGGTGGCGGAAGTGCGGCGCCATCTCGGGCGCGAGGTGCGGGCCTGGGCCCTCCGTGTGGAGGTGCACCATCGAGACCGCCTCCAGCTCGCTCGCCCGCGCCACCAGCGCGTCGAGGAGCACGGACGGCGTGGCGGCCGCGCACTGGAGGTAGATCTGATCGCGGGAGCGAATCCCGGCGACGGCTTCTTCGGGCGACACGATACGCATGGGCGAAGTCTCCCAGCGAAGGGCACGGTGCGAAGCGGCCGGACGGCCCAGAAGTGGAACCGATGCGCCCGAAACGGATGGACCGGTTAGGCCAGCAGACGGGGCTTGCGCCCGGAGGCTACGCCCCGCCGCGGTCCAGACGGTGCTTGGCGACGAACGCTGCGGCCTGGGCCCGGCGCTCGAGGTTCAGCTTGGACAGGATGGAGCTCACGTAGTTCTTCACCGTCTTGTCCGACAGGAAGACCTCCGACGCAATCTCCTTGTTGGTCTTGCCCTCAGCGACGAGCAGCAGGATTCGCTGCTCCTGCGCGGTGAGCTGCGCCATTTCGTCCGTGTAGGCGCCGGTGGCGATACGGCGAACCCGCTCGAGGACCTTCTCGGTGACGGCCGGGTCCAGCAGCGACTCGCCGCGGCCGACGTTCTCAAGTGCGGCGACAAGGTCTCGAGCACGGATCTGCTTGAGCAGGTACCCGGAGGCGCCGGCGACGATGGCCGAGAGGACGGCCTCTTCGTCCGGATACGACGTCAGCATCACGACGCGAGTGCCGGGGAGTTCTGCCCGGATCTCGCGGCAGGCTTCGATGCCCGATCCGTCCGGCAGCCGGACGTCCATGACGACGATGTCGGGCTGGAAGCGGCGGGCCTGCTCGATGGCCTCTGCGGCCGTGCCAGCTTCCGCGACGACTTGGAACCCTTCGCGCCGGTCGAGGAGCGCGACCAGTCCCTGCCGGACGACCTCGTGGTCGTCGACCACGAGCAGCCGGAGGGGATGCGCGGTGAGGTCTGTCACTGTTTGTTGTCTCCGATCAGGACGGGTGGACGGCGCCCGGCGCCGCGCTTCGCATCGCCGGCACGCGCACGATGATACGCGTGCCAGAGCCATTCGGCCGTGTCACTGTGAATGAACCGCCCATTGCGACGGTCCGATCCTGCATATTTGCGAGGCCTTGGTGGCGCCCGAAGGAGTCGGGGCCCTGAACCCTGGCAGGGTCAAAGCCGCGGCCGTTGTCCTCGACACGCAAGACGAGGTTGTTGCCATCCACTTCGAGGGCCAACACGGTGGATGTGGCCCCCGAGTGACGTGCGACGTTTGAGAGCGCCTCGCGGGCGATAAACAAGAGGTCCGAGCGCTGGTCCGGAGGGAGTGCGCGCAGGAGGTCGCCGCCGGGCTCCAGGTTCACATCCAGTTCGATGACCGCGTGCATGCCCAATTCCTCCCCAAGGCGCGCGAGCACCTCCACGGGGTCTTCGGGTCCGCCCATCGAGGGCCGAAGCCGCAGGATGTACGAGCGGATGTCCGCGATCACGAGGTTGAGGGCATCGATGGCGCGGTCAACACGAGCCACGGCGTCCACACGCCCGTCCTCGACATCCACGAGGTCAGGGACGTCTTCGAGCGAGAGGCCCACCGCGTAGATGCTCTGGATGATCCCGTCGTGGAGGTCCTTGCCAATCCGCTCGCGCTCTTCAACAACCGCCAGCCGTTGCACCTGGTCGTGGAGGCGGGCGTTCTCGATGGCGATGCCCGCATGGAGTGCAAACATCTCCACGAGCCGCTCGTCGTCTTCCGTGAACGGCTCGCCACCGCGCTTGTCGGTGAGGTACAGGTTGCCCACAGCGCGCCCTTGCGCGGTCACCGGGACACCAAGAAACGAGCGCATCGGCGGGTGGTGCTGAGGGAAGCCATAGCTGGCAGGGTGGGCGCTGATGTCAGCGGCCCGCACCGTCTGACCCTCGCGGCTGATGAGGCCCAAGAGGCCAAGCCCTGAAGGCACGGCGCCGATTGCGGCCCGTCCTTCGGGCGAGATGCCACTCGTGACAAACCGCTCGATATGGCCGCGGCCGTCTGCGATGCCAAGTGCGGCGTAGTTGGCCCCGATCAGGACCCGGACGTTGTCCACGATGATGCTCAGGACACGGTCGATGTCCAGTTCTGCCGCCACCGCACGCGTAGCGTCCTCCAGAGCCGCCAGCCGCTCCGCCCGGGCGTGGACCTCGGCCCGGGACCACCAGGCGTCGACCAGAAGCTCGATTGCGCGGACGATGGGCCGAACAGCGCCCTCCGGGGCGTCGAGGAAGAGCCGGCCAAGCGCGTCGTGCCCCTCGTGCTCACCAAGCGGGAAGCGGGCGAGATGGCTCCGTGCGCTATCGGCAGGGACGCGGGCGAGGGTCCCCACGCCGATCTCCAGCGCAGGCAGGCCCTCGGCGGAAATCTCGAGGACCGCGCCGCGAGCTCCTGCAACCGCGATGATCCCGTCAAGGGCGCTCCGCACGCGGCGACGATTGGCGGGGGTGGGGTCCTGGTGCCAGCGCTCAAGGGCCTCCAGCGCGGCCACAATCGGGAAGGGGTCGGACGGTGCCCGAACCTGCGGTCTCGGTGGGATCTGGTGCGGACTCATCGCGTCGGAGCCTACCAGCCCGCGGGCAGCCGCGGGTCACGGGGCACGATGGTTGGGGCCATTGGTCACTACCTCTTTGGGGGGGGTAGCCGCGACCATGCGCAGGTCTATACCAGCCAACCGATGGAGTCCCCTTGCCCGTGGAGCCCACCGTCAACACCACGTCCGCCGCGTCCCCGGCCCAGTCCGAGCAGACCGACGGTCCCGCTGGCACCCCGTTTACCCGTCGCGGCTTCCTCCGCGTCGCCGGCGCCGCCGGTCTGACCGGCGTCGCCGTCAGCCTCGCCGCCTGCCAGTCGGCCACGAGCCCCGCCTGGAGCTTTGGTGCTCCGGCAACGCCCGGCGCCCCTGCGGCACCCACAGCCGTCCCGTCAGCGGCAGCCAGCGTGGCGCCGTCTGTTGCGCCCTCCGCGTCGGCCGCGCCGTCGGTGGACCCGAACCTGCCCGCTGGCTGGACAAGCCACGATGTGGCGGCCCGCGTCGTGGTCCGCCGCTACATCGGCAACCTGGCGCCGGCCCTCAAGGGCATCTACGGGGATGCGGCGTTTGCCAAGCTCGTGGACATCCTCGGCGCTGGTGACAACTACCCAGAGCTCAAGCTCAAGCCCGCGTTCGTCCAGGTGCCCAACCTCTTCCTCACGGACGCGCTCCAGCCGCTCAAGCCCACACTCGACGGCGACGTCAAGGTCTTCAACCTCACCATCGACGAGTTCGACCAGAAGATCGACGAGTTGAAGGCGCCGGTAAAGGCGCTGGGCTACAACGGCCAGTGGCCCGGCCCGACCATCCGTGTCACCGAGGGTGACAAGGTCCGGGTCAACATGACGAACAACCTGGGCCAGACGACCGGCACGCACATGCACGGCATCGAATTCGACGACTTCTTCATGGACGGTGTCCCGTTCGTCACGCAGCTGCCGCAGATCTCGGGTACCACGGAGTCGTACGAGTTCGTCGCGAAGCCGTACGGCTCGATGATGTACCACTCGCACCACAACGC
>CAIXZV010000241.1 GCA_903924005.1 uncultured Chloroflexota bacterium
ATCCACCAGACGTTGCCGAGCACCGTGTCGGCGCCTGTCTTCACGAGGTCCGCCCGCACCAAATAGCGGGCAAGACGCCTTCGCGACCAGATCTCGCGGATACCGGTGACGACGAGGTTGAAGGAGCTGGGTCTCGGAGCCCTGGCGAACTCCTGCGTTTCGTTTGTCGCGGACATCAGTTGGGATGCTACCAGAGGAGGTCTGACCGGACCCGCCTGACCCACCGGCCAGATCGCGCCGACGATGTCTGCCATGAGCGCGCGGACCTGTTGTCCGGTTGCGATGGTCGTCCACGCCTACTACGAGGAGGACTCGCTCGTCCGCTGTGGCCAGCGGCAGCAAGGTGGATGTGATCGCGCTCGGTCGGCACGACGCCGTGCGTGTTTGTTGGGCACCCCTCAGGGCGTGGCCGCAGCGATCTGGTCGAGGTTCTCGAACACGAAGATCAGGCGCGCTTTTGGCCCGGGGTTCCCCTCGACGATCCGAGTTGGCACGTGGGGTGCGAACCACGAAAGAGCCTTCTCCACCGAGATCATGTGGTGACAGTTCTTCGGGTCGCTCATCTGCCAGTCGATGGGGAGCGAGATGATGGCGTGGCGCGCGACGCGGCAGACCTCGCCAAAGGCCACACGCTGGCCATCGTTGAGATGCTCGAACACCTGGAGTGCCACGAAGAGGCCGTACGCCCCATCCTCGACAGGCCACGGGGCGGCAGTCGCGTCGTGGACGATGATCCGCCCGGCCGCCCGCAGGTCATCAGGCGGGCGCCACTCGATGACGTCCGCGCCCGTGACAATTGGCCGCATATGGCACCCGAGCTCGAGTGCGCTCGTTAGATGGTGGCGCGCGATGAGGTCGTCCGCGATCGTGGCGGCGGCCGCCATGTAGTGCTCGCGGCCCCGGTAGTACGGGGCGGCAGTGCGGAGCTCGCGGAACTCGGCCCGCGTGAGCACCCGGATAGGGGCCGCAGCTGCTCCGGCGACCGCCGCGCGTCTTGCGCCGCGCCGTGCTGGCCACGTCGGCGGCTTGGCGGCTCGACCCGTCAGGCGCAGCGCCACTTGCCACACCGGCAACAGCACTGGTTTTGCGGGTCGAAGGACTCGCTTTAGCCGACTTGTGTCCAAGCTATCTCCAGCCGAACCGAATTCCGAGGACGCACGGAACGGGGTGCAGTTTCCACCCTTCGCGAAAGCTGTGCTGAGAACACCGTCACACCTGGGCCCGCACTGCGCCCCGGCTACCTCAGCGCGCCATCGCCCCTACGATGTCGGCATGAGTCCTCAGACCTCTCGCCCCGTCGCGATGGTCGTTCACGCGTATTACGAGGAGGACCCCCGCGTCCGCCGCGAAGCCGAAGCCGTGGTGGCCAATGGCCGCGACGTGGACGTCTTCGCGCTCCGCCGCGAGGGGTTTGACCGCGAGGGGATGCTTGAGGGCGTCCGGGTCCACCGCCTGGACGTGCAGCGCCATCAGGGCGCGGGCATCGGCACGTACCTGCTGGAGTACACGGAGTTCGCTCTGCGCGCGCTGTTCGCCCTCACCCGCGCGCATCGCCGCCGCCACTACGCGCTGGTCCAGGTGGCGTCCATCCCGGATGCCCTGGTGCTCGCGGCGCTCCCGCTGCGCCTGGTGCGCGTCCCGGTGATCCTGGACCTCCACGAGGCCATGCCCGAGTTCTTCCGCATGCGCTTTCCCCGCGCGTCCAGCCGGCTTGTGCAGGCGGTGCTGGTGGCGCAGGAGCGGCTGTCCATCGCCATGTCCAACGCGGTGATCACCGTGAACGACGCCCTTGGCGACAGGCTGGTGGCCATGGGCGTGCGCAAGGCCAAGGTCACCATTGTGCGCAACAGCCCGTCGCTTGCCCGTTTCAACGCAGCCGCCCAACCGGTCCGCCCGTTTATGGCGGACGGCACCCTGCGCCTCGTGTACGCGGGCGGCCTGTCCAAGATCTACGAGGTTGAGGTGGCTATCGGGGCGCTTGCGCTCATGAAGGCGCGCCGCCCGGACATGCCCGCTCGGCTTGACCTGTAAGGGCGCGACTTTGGCGAGGTGCCGCTGCGCGAGCAGGCGGAGACGCTTGGCGTGGGGGACCAGGTGTTCTTCCATGGGCGGATC
>CAIXZV010000242.1 GCA_903924005.1 uncultured Chloroflexota bacterium
CCTCTCCAGCCTCCGCGCCAACCTCAACTGTGCGTAGCACGGCGCCGGTCCGTGCTCGCAGAACCCGACGCGCCGTCTCGCGGCGAAGGGTGCCGGCAGAGCGACCGGTGACGCCCAGATAGGTGACCGAGCGGCAGCCACCGTCTGCCAGATGGTTGATGACCGCGGTCATGCCGGCCACGTCGTCCGTGCGGATGACGCCGGGTCTCGGATCACCCCGCAGACCGCCCCCGCCACGGAGCGGCGCCCCGGCGTCCGGCTGGACGTCCACCACGCGGTCTTGATGCCACCGCGTCCGTACCTCGACGGGGTCCACCGCGCTTGAAAGCAGCGCCAGACCGTCCACGCGCCGCTCGACAAAGGTGCCAATCGCAACCTTCTCAAGTTCGCGTCGAAAGTGGCCTGCCAGAAACAGCACCGTGTAGCCGCGGAGGCGGGCCTGCGCCTCAAACGCGGCAGCCACAAGACCCTGGTATGGGTCGGCCAGATCCCCGAGCAGCATCCCCAGCGTCTTGGTGGACCTGACGCGGAGGCTTCGGGCTGACGCATCGGGCACGAAGCCAAGCTTTGCGGACGCCTCGGCAACCGCGTCGCGAGTTGGCTCGCTGATGCGCGTGTCACCGGCCAACGCACGCGATGCTGTGGACTTCGACACGCCAACCAGTTCTGCAACATCGGCAAGGGTGACCCGTCGCGGCCGCCCCGGCGCAGGATGGTCAGCCGTCATGTGGGCTGCTCCCCGAGCGCTCGAAGCGGTTGCTGCGGCGAAGCCAAGATGACCCGCCTGGCATCGAAGTGGGGCCCTCCAGCCGTGTTGACGTGCGCCGAGGCACGATGTTACCTTGCGCGCAACCGGTTGCACAGTAGGCGTCGTAGAGCTTGCGGCGCCGCCAGCCGAAACGAGATCGCGTACCGTGGGCGGGTACCCAAGGCACGTGAGAGGGAGAGCCGGAGGGCGCCTTGCAGCAAGCGAGGCGGGCAGCTGCGATTTCTGAGACGATGGCCCGACAGGCGCAACAGCGTGAGCGTTGGCGCTTCAGCGGGCGTGAATAGCGTCACGTTCCATCGAATCCTGTCGGCGGCGACAGCAGCAGCAGCAAGGGCAATCGTGAGTGTCTGAGTCTCAGCCCGCAATCGAGCTCATCGGCGCCACCAAGCGGTATGGCGAGACGGTGGCGCTCGAGTCCTTGGACCTCCGGATCATGCCGGGCGAGTTCTTCTGCCTCCTGGGCCCGTCCGGCTGCGGCAAGACCACCACGCTGAACCTGATCGGCGGGTTTATCCCCCTCACGTCGGGCCAGTTGCTCATTGAGGGCCGCACGGTCCACGACCTGCCGCCGCACAAGCGCAACGTCAACACCGTCTTCCAGAACTACGCGCTCTTCCCGCACATGACCGTGGCCCAGAACGTGGCGTTTGGCTTGCGGATGGAGAAGCTGCCCACGGCTGAGGTGGCCGGCCGAACCAAGGAGTACCTGGAGCTTGTGGGCCTTGGCAAGTACGCCGAGCGGCTCCCCCAGGCGCTCTCTGGTGGTCAGCAGCAGCGAGTGGCCCTGGCCCGCGCCCTTGCAAAGCGCCCGGCCGTGCTGCTCCTTGACGAGCCGCTTGGCGCCCTTGACCTCAAGTTGCGCAAGCAGATGCAGACCGAGCTTGCGCGCATCCACCGCCAGGTGGGCACCACCTTTGTGTTCGTCACGCACGATCAGGAAGAGGCCCTCTCGATGGCCACCACCATCGCCATCATGTCGGGCGGCCGGGTCCTCCAGCAGGGTTCGCCGCGCGAGGTCTACGGCCATCCCGCCAACCGCTTTGTGGCCAACTTCGTGGGAGACACAAACTTCCTTGCGGGCACGGTCCGGCGCGACGGCGCGGGGGCCGCGTTTGAGCTGGCCGGCGGCAACACGGTGGCCCTCAAGGGCACCGCGCCGGACGGCTCGGCCACGCTCATGGTCCGGCCGGAGTACCTCAAGCTGCGGGCGCCTTCGGACCCAAGCCCCATCCGGGGCCTGCCCGGGCGCATCGTCAACATCGCCTTCCTTGGCAACCACTCACGGGTCACCGTTGCCACGTCCGCCGGGGATGTGGTGGCGGTTGTGCCCCACGGGACAGAGGATCCCACCAACGAGACACAGCGCGAGCTGGGTGAGGAGGTATGCGTTTGGTGGCACGCCGAGAACGCCGCACTGATTCAGGACTAGCCCAACCAAGGTTCAGAGGTGGATGGCATGGATGAACTGACCAGGCAGCTGCAGCGGCGCGACTTCCTCAAGCTGGGCGCCGCCGTTGGCGCCACCGCGGGCATCGGGGCCTTCCTCGCGGCGTGCGGAACGGCCGCAACCCCCGCTCCGACGGCCGCCCCAACCGTCGCCCCCACGGCTGGGCCAACCGGTCCCGCCCCGTCTGTCGCCCCCACGCCCGGCCCCACCGGTACGTTCAACTGGCTGACCGGGAGCGACCACTGGTACC
>CAIXZV010000243.1 GCA_903924005.1 uncultured Chloroflexota bacterium
CCCCAACCGGATTCGAACCGGTGATCTCCGCCTTGAAAGGGCGGCGTCCTAGGCCTCTAGACGATGGGGGCACGGTGGCCGGGAGGCGGGGCCGAGTGTACCAGCGGGCACGGTCAGCCGGACTTGGTCCCGCCCCAGATCAAGCTCATGATCACGGCACCTGCGAGCAACAGCATCGAGGCGGCTGTTGCCAGCCCGGCGGCCACAGCCGTGAGAACGGCGGCGCCATCGCGGCCTTCGCGGCCCGCGGTGAAGACGGCGCGCAGGCCCAAGAGACCCCACACCAGCAGCACGAGACCGCAGATAAGGAAGCCGGTGGCCATCAGGGGCACCTGGAGTTGGTCGCGCACGACGATGGACCATACGAGAAACGCCACACCGCCAGCCAGCGCCAGCGCCAGCGTCACGCGGACGGGGGTGATCCGCAGGGGGCCGAGGCGCGGGCCGCTCGGCGCACGCGGGGCGCGCGACGCGTCAGACGCGGCACGGCGCGCTGCCTTGGATCGAGCGGGAGACGGTGCGCGGCTCATCGCTCGGGCAGCGTAGCAGGCGCCACCCCGCCCCGAATCCGGTGGTAGACCGCCACGTTCCACGCAAGCCTGGGTCGCTTCAAGCCGGCGCCAACCGTCTCTCCCCGCTCGCCAAAGGCCTCGGCCAGCAGTTCTTGCGCCGCTTCGAGCGTGTCAAAGGTCCAGAAGCAGTGGATCACGCGAATGCGGAACCCGCCGCCCTTGAGGAACGGCCCGTCGCGGCGGCTCCAAGCGCCATAGACCGGTGATCCGGGCTCCACAAGCGCCGAGACGTCGTCACGCCCGTAGTCGTGGACCACCAGTAGACGGCCGTCTGGCCGCAGCACCCGGTCAACCTCAACCAGCTCCGCGCGATCCACCCCGTGGAAGGCGGACCAGAGCGAGGCCACCACGTCCAGGCTTGCGTCAGGTGTTTCAAGGCGGAGCGGGCTTGTCAGCGCGAGGTCGCGGATGCCGGGCTCAACGGCGGCAAGCCGATCGCGAAGCGGGCCAGACGGCACGTCCAGCAGACCGACATCGCTGCCGGTCATGTGGCCAAGCTCGTCGAGGACACGGGGGATCTTGCCCTCGACATCTGCGACCGCGCGCAGCCGATCAGCAAGGGCCGCAGGCAGCACGAACGGCAGATCAGCCACGCCCGCTCATCCTGCTGCTACCGCCACCAAGCCGGACCGGGCAGGCACCTCAACTGCGACGTGGCCGTCCGCGCCCGGGACCAGCACTGCGCCCGCAGGAACACCGGGCAGCGCCGCAACCGCCAGCACTCGGCCGGCCAGCTCCGGCGCCCAGACGTCCACCCACGCTGGTCCGTCGCCCGCGTTCACTGCAACCAGCGCAGCACCGGCATCGCCCGCATCACGGACAAATGCCATGGCGTCACCCGCAGAACCGGCCACGCGGAACGTGCCCCGACGCAGCGCGGCCGTTGCGTGGCGGATCGCCAGCGCGGCGCGGGTCCAGGCCAGCCCGTCGGCGTCCCACGTGGACTCGTCCCACGGGAAGGATCGGCGGCAGTCCGGATCGTGATCGCCCTCCACGCCAACTTCGTTGCCGTAGTAAATGCACGGCGCGCCGGGCAGCGTGGCTTGGAGCAGCACGGCCAGACGCCAGGCACCCGCATCGCCGCCGGCCATGGTCCGGAAGCGCGGGCTATCGTGGCTGTCGAGCAGGTTGAGCTGCACCTCGGTGATCGCCCGGTCGTACAGGCGCATCAGCCGCTCAAGCTCGCCGCCAAACGCGGCGCCGTCACGCCGGTGGGTCCTGCTGCCGTACTCGTGGTGGCTGCGGACAACGTGCTCGTTGAGGTGGCCCTGCGCGGCGTACCCAAGGATGGCCTGCGCCAGCGGGTAGTTCATGAGCGCGTCAAACCTGGTGCCGGCAAGCCACTCGGGCGCCTCGTGCCAGATCTCGCCCACGATGTACGCCTCGGGGTTGACCGCCCGACAGCGCGTCCGGAACTCCTCCCAGAAGCCCTCGTCGCGGATCTCGGCTGGGACGTCCAGCCGCCATCCGTCGATGCCAAACTTGAGCCAGTACTCGGCCACGCCCATGAGGTACTCGCGGACCAGCGGGTTGCCGGTGTTGAGCTTGGGCAGCGCGGGCAGGCCCCACCAGGCGCGGTAGCCAAGCCGGTGGAATGACTCGTCGCCCTTGTCGTCCCACGTGGGCGCGAATGTGGGGTCCACGGGCCAGTGGTCGTTGTCCGTGGGCCACGGGTAGGGCCGGAACGGCCGCTGCCCGGCGAGCGCCGCAGGCACGTAGTGGAACCACTCGCGATACGGCGAGCCGTCGCCGGTCTCCAACACGTGGTGGAACGGCCAGAAGCCGCGCCCGGTGTGGTTGAACACGCCGTCCAGCACCACCTTGATCCCGCGCGCGTGCGCCGCGTCAAGCAGCTCGCGCAGGGCGTCGTTGCCGCCCAGCAGCGGGTCCACCGTCATGTAGTCGTACGTGTGGTACCGGTGGTTGGACGCGGACGCGAAGACCGGGCACAGATAGATGGCGTTGATGCCCAGCTCCACCAGATACGGCAGATGCTCCACGATCCCCAGCAGGTCTCCGCCCTTGAACCCGTGATGGGTTGGCGGCGCGCCCCACGGCTCCAGGGGTCCCGGCTTCGGGACGCGCTCGGAGATCGCGAAGCGGTCCGGGAAGATCTGGTAGAAGACGGCGTCGCGAACCCAGTCGGGCGTGTAGATGGGCATGTGCAGAGTCTAAGGGCGACACGGCTAGACTGGTGCCGATGCAAGCACCGAAGCGCCTTCTCATGCTCCTGGCCGCGGTTCTCGTCGCGGCCTCCGCCTGTGGCTCCCCTGCCCCGTCGACGACGTCGCCGTCAGCTGCGGCCACCTCGGCGCCAAGCGCCACAACCGCGGCCTCCGCTTCGGCAGCGCCGGGTTCGGCCTGCACGGCAGCGACTACGCCCGCATCCAAGGAGTGGAACGGGCGGACCTGGTACGAGGTGTTTGTCCGCAGCTTCGCGGACGGCAACGGCGACGGCATCGGCGACCTGCGCGGTCTCACCGCAAAGCTTGACTACCTCAACGACGGCGACCCGAACACCACCACCGACCTGGGCATCACCGGGATCTGGCTGATGCCGGTGTTCGATTCGCCCAGCTACCACGGCTACGACGTCATCGACTACCGCAAGATCGAGAAGGATTACGGCACCAACGCTGACTTTGCCGTGTTCCTCGAGGCGGCCCACAAGCGCGGCATCAAGGTCATCCTGGATCTGGTGCTGAACCACAGCTCGGACCGCAACCCGTGGTTCATCGCGTCGGCCAAGAAGGACCCCAAGTACGCGGACTGGTACACGTGGTCGGACACCAACCCGAGCTACATGGGCCCCGAGAACCAGGTGGTCTGGCGCGAGAACGGCGGGCGCTGGTACTACGGGCTCTTCTCCGAGCAGATGCCGGACCTGAACCTGAAGAACCCGGCGGTCACCGCCGAGATGGAGTCCATCGCCAAGTTCTGGCTGACCGACGTGGGCGTGGACGGGTTCCGGCTGGACGCCGCGAAGTACCTGATCGAGGAGGGCAAGAAGCAGGCCAACACCCAGTCCACGCGGGACTGGCTGGCGGGCTTTCACAAGGCGGTCCTGGCCGACAACCCCGGGGCCATGCTGGTGGGCGAGGTGTGGGACACCTCCACAACGGCCGGCAGCTACGTGCCCGGCGCGATGGACCTGACCTTCAACTTCGGTCTCTCCACGGGCACCCGGCTGGCGCTCCAGACCCAGCTTGCGGCGCCGCTCAAAACGGGGCTGCTGGACACGCTTACCGCGTGGCCGCCCTCGCAGTCCGGGATCTTCCTCACCAACCACGACCAGAACCGGATCATGGGCGAACTGGGCGGCGACACCGCGGCGGCGAAGCTGGCAGCGTTCCTGCTGTTCAGCGAGCCGGGCGTGCCGTTCATGTACTACGGCGAGGAAATCGGCATGACCGGCCACAAGCCCGATGAGCAGATCCGCACGCCGATGCAGTGGACGGCCACGGGACCAGCCGGCGGGTTCTCCACGGTGGCGCCGTGGGAGCCGATGGAGGCGGACTGGCAGACCGTCAACGTGGCGGCCCAGACCGGTGACCCGGCGAGCCTGCTGTCCACCTACCGATCACTCACCCGGCTGCGCGCCGACCAGCCTGCGCTGCAGCACGGCGAAACGGCGTGGGTTGATGGCGGCGCGGAGCCCGTGTTTGGGCTGCTGCGCTCGCTGCCGGGCAAGTCGCTGCTCACCGTGGCCAATGTGAGCAACAAGGAAGTGGACGACTACGGCCTCACCCTCCGAGGCGGCCCGTTCTGCGGGAACGTGAAGGCAACGGTCGTTGCCGCCACGTGGCAGGACGCTGGCATCCCGCCTGTCGCGCCAGTGGTCACGGCCGCGGGCGGTCTCGACGTCTACAAGCCCTTCGCCGGCCTGCCGCCCCGCAGCGCCGTGGTCATCACGCTGGAGCCGCAGCCGTGACCGCCGCGGCCCTCCGCGAGGCGGCCAAGCCGCACCGGCCGCCTCGCCCGCTCCTGGTGGAGCTTGCGTCGGCCTTCCTCATCGTCAGCGGCGTCCTAAGCGCGGTCGGCACCATCAACATCGCGTGGGGGCTGGGCCAGACAATCGACGGCGTTGGGCCGCTGGTGCTGTTCATCTTGGCCATCAGCGTGGCCACGCCGGTGCTGGGCGTCCTGATCCGCTACGCGCGGGCCTGGATCGTGACCCTGAATGTCGCGGCGGTGGCCGGCTTCCTGGAGCTCACGTCCGGGAGCCAGGCGGGGATGATCGTGGGTCTGCTGGACGTGTTTGTGGTCCTTGCCCTGCTGACGACGCGGCCGTGGTTTGCGTGGTCGCCGCAGGGCGCCGCGGGGCACGGCGAGGACGAACAGGACTGAGAGCCCGTACCCGATTGGTCGAGTGCGAATCCAATCACTGGATTGGAAGCCGCCTTCGTCGCCTACCTGTGCGGGCGGCTGCGCGCTGAGCGGTCCCGCTCGATCGCCGGAGCGCAGCGGGCGCGGTTGAGCGCCTCGCGCACACCCGCCCCGAGTTCGGCGGCGTCGATCCCCACCGTGCGGACTTCTTGTTCTGCGACATTAGCGTCCGTGGACTCTGGCCTCGTGTCGCGCGGCGTGATGACGAAACCGTCGGCGTCACGGACCACCCACGCCCACGGCGATCGCTCGTCAAGGGACTTGAGCGATCTGACGCCGAGCCGGGCGGCCATTTCCTTGTTCCACGCGCTCCAGCCGCGGCCTGTAGGCGAGGGGCGTCCGGTGCGCCTCGAGTCGAGTTCCCGCTCGATCGTCTCGCCGAGCGTCGGGTCATCGATCTCCCCAGGGAAGATGACCGGCTCCTCAGTCCAGATCGGGAGGCCCATGAAGGTCTGGTCAACGCGAAGGAGAACGAGCCGACCTCGGCTGAGGACGACTTCCACGGTGGGCGGTGGAGGAACCCAGGGAGGGAGTTTGGCGAGCAACTCGCGCTCCACAGGGTTCGGGCCATCAGTCTCGGGACGGAACCAGAGCGGGTCAGGCGCAGGGCGAGGAGACGGCCCGGCACGGCCAAAGAGTGATCGCACGGCCTGATCCTACGTCTCCGGAGCCCCGCAAGTCCTTCGATCGGCGAGGAGGGGCTGGGAGGTCAGCCCCGTTCTTAGCCCTTGACGCCGCCGACCGCAAGCCCGCCCACCAGGTATCTCTGGAAGACGAAGAACACCACGGACACAGGCAGCGCGAACAGGATCGCGAACGCGCCGAACTCGGACCACGACGTGGTCCGCGCAAACCCGCCCACCATGCTGTTCAGCGCGATCGAAAGAGTCCAGTCGGACACGTTGCCGCCCACGAACATGTAGCAGGTCAGGTACTCGCTCCAGCCGCCGAGGAAGCCCAAGAAGCCCGTCACGGCGATGGCCGGGATGGACAGCGGCAGGACCACCTTGCGGAAGATCTGGAACTGCGTTGCACCGTCCACCGCCGCGGCCTCCTCGAGGTCCTTCGGCACCGTGTCCAGGTAGCCCTTGAGGTTCCAGATGGCGAACGGCAGCTGACCGGCGATGACGGCCATGATCACGCCCACGAGCGACGCCCGCAGGTTGAACGAGAGGCCGTTCCAGTCGATGCGGAACTGGTTGAGGAAGACATACAGCGGGATGATCGTGGCAACGGACGGCAGCATCAGCACGCCGAGAATGCCGATCATCAGGGCCTCGCGACCCTTGAAGCGGAGGCGCGAGAACGCATAGGCAGCGGTTACGCCCAGGCCAACGGCGATCACCGAGCTGCCCAGGGCGATCTTGAGGCTGTTGCCCATGAGGCCCAGGAAGCTGATGGGGTTGTTGGTGGGCTGGTTGAGGACCTTCGCGTACGCATTGAGCGACGCGCCGGCCGGGATGAGGTTCAGCGCATCAGGCCGCGCGATGTTCCGCGGGTCGATGGACATGCTGACGATCCAGATGATCGGGAACAGCACGGTCAGGGTGATGAACAGGCACAGCAGCTGGATGAGCAGCTGGCGGCTGAGCGGCAGCGGCCGTTCGGCGCGGCTGCTGGCTGCGCTCTTGCGGCGGGGCTTGACGGGCTGGGTGGTGGTAGCAGCGGTCATCGTGGTACTCCTCGTCTTCGCTGCGGGCTATTCGGCGTAGCTCTTCGTCGCCTGAGCGAGCCGGTTTGTCACCAGCGTCACAGCGAGGAGCAGGAAGAACAGGTACACCGCGAAGGCGGCGGCGACGCCGTAGAGCTGTCGGTCATACGCCAGGCGGTACGCCTGCGTCACGAGGATCTCCGTGCGTCCAAACGGTTCGCCGGCCGTCATGAAGTACGGCAGGGAGAACAGGTTGAATGTCACCACAAAGCCGTAGATCGCGAAGGGCAGCATGGCCGGCCGCAGGAACGGGATGGTGATGGTCCGGAACTTCTGCCACCAGTTGGCGCCGTCCATCTCGGCCGCCTCGTAGAGCTCACCCGGAATGCTCTGCAGTGCACCGGTAGCCACAACCGAGTTGAGCGGCCATCCCAGCCAGGTGTTGGCGGTGATCATCGCGAAGTACGCGAGGGGGAGCGGGATGAACGGGATGGGGTCGTTGACCTGGCGGATCCAGTCGAGGTTCAGGCCCGGCGCGGTTGCCGCGACGCCGAAGATGCCCGCAACCGCTTGGAGCAGGAAGTTCACAGCGCCCGCGGTTGGGTCAAACATGTTGCGCCAGACCGTGGCGACGATGATTGCGGGGATGACGACCGGGAGGATGAAGATCGCCCGGTAGATGCCCTTGAACCAGAGGCCCTTGGTGTTGAGGATCACGGCGATCACAACACCCAGCACCACATGGATCACGACGTTGGAGAACGCCCACCACAGGTTGAACAGGACCAGGCGCATGAACTCGAAGTTGGGGATCGCGAGGTTGGACTGGGCCATCCGGA